>CAYMGW010000091.1:0-8082 GCA_964390085.1 uncultured Tissierella sp. | reverse complement strand
GATTATAAGGTATTTAACAGAGAATTAAATAGATTGAAATTATCCCTAGATTCTCTACAAGAAGATGTGGAAAAAATTATAGCAGTTTTACACTATCCACCCTTTAATATTGACTGTAGTCCAAATGAATTTGTTGATATAATGAAGAAATATAATGTTGATATTTGTATATATGGGCATTTACACTCTGAAGGTCACAAATATGCTGTAGAAGGAACAGTTGAAGATATTGAAATTCATTGTATATCCAGCGATTATATTGATTTTGTACCAAAAAAATTATTATAAGGAGTGAAAATATGAAAGTATTAGTTAAAAAAGATTATGAAGCCATAAGTAAGGCAGCAGGAGATATATTTATACAAGCTATAAAAAATAAACCAGATATAGTCCTAGGCTTAGCTACTGGAAGTACACCTATTGGAATGTATAAAGAGATGATAAGAGCCCATAAGGAAGAAGGACTAGATTTTTCTAATGTTAAAACCTTCAATTTAGATGAGTATGTAGGTTTGTCATCTGAACATCCAAGCAGTTATGGCTACTTTATGAATAATGAATTTTTTAATCACATCAATATAAATAAGAAAAATACCTATGTACCTAATGGAAAAGCAGATAATCTTGAAGAGTATTGCAAGAAATATGATGAAATGATAGTTGAAGCTGGAGGAATAGATATTCAAGTGCTAGGAATAGGTGAAAATGGACATATAGCATTTAATGAACCAGATGAAGCTTTATCTGTAGGTACAAATATTGTAAAATTAACTGAAAATACTATAAAGGTTAACTCAAGATTTTTTGATTCAATTGAAGAAGTACCTAAAACTGCAATAACTATGGGAATGGGAAGCATGTTGAAAGCAAGGAAGATAGTGCTTTTAGCAAGTGGGAAAAAGAAGGCACCAGTTATAAAGAGATTATTAAATGATAATAAAGTAACCACTCAGTTTCCAGTGTCTTTTTTACTACTTCATCCTGATGTAACGGTTATAGTTGACGAAGCTGCTTATAATGATTAATGGAGGAAATGAAGATGAAGGAACTAGAGGTAAAAGTTTTAAATGTGAATTTAGAAGAGATGGAATCTAAGTTGAAATCTTTAGGTGCTACATTAATAGGTAAAGAACTTCAAGTAAATACATTAATTGATTCTAAAGAAAATTATATACAGAACAATTTAGATAGCTATCTGAGAATAAGGGAGACTAAGTCTCTCTTAAAGGAAGAGATTAAGTTTACCTTAACTATGAAGAAAAACATTAACAGGGAAGGCATTAGAGAGAATATTGAAATCAATACAGATATATCCAATAAAAATGCTATATTAGAGATTCTAAAATCCCTAGGATATTATGTTTTTCAAGAAGGCCATAAAGAGAGAACTTCCTATGTTTTAAACAATGTAAGATTTGATTTAGATAGATGGGATGAGCTAACTTATCCTGAGCCATATATGGAAATTGAAGTTAATGATGAAGATGAACTTAAAGAAATAGTGAAATTATTAAATATTCCAAAAGAGAATATTTCAACTAAGTCTATATTAGAACTTAGAAAGGAAGCAAACCTATTGTAACCAAAATCTCCCTATTAGAATAATATGTATTAATCTAAAATAGGGGGGTTATTTTATGTTGAATAATTTGTTTGGCGGGGATGATAACAATATGATACTGATTATTCTTCTAATATTTTTATTGTTAGGTAATGATCGTGATTGTGATCATGACCGTGACCGTGATCATTGTCGTGGAGGACTCGGTGGAATTTTTGATGGAGATAACATAATATGGATACTTATACTACTATTCTTCTTCATGGGTGATATTTTCTAAAAAAACAGCAGAGATTCTGCTGTTTTTTTAATCTTCAAAAAAGTATTTCAAGTCTCGAAATGATAATGTATAATAATGGTAAATACAAATAAATATAAACAATACAAATAATACAAATAAGGGGGGGTTTTTTTGTTAGATAAAAAAGTAATAGAAAATGTACTTTATGCTGCCTTGTCTAAAGGTGGAGATTTTGCAGAAGTTTTTGTGGAAGATAAGTACAATTCTAGCATTAAATTGGTTGGCGGGCTTATAGAAAACAATATTTCCGGTAGAGATTATGGTGTAGGTATTAGAATATTTGATAAGCTAAATTGTATTTATGCTTATACAAATGATTCTACAGAAGACAATCTAATAAAAGTTGCTAAGGAAGCTGCATCTGCTTTGCAAGGGGCAACAGTTGATTTAAAGTTAAATTTTATGAAGCCTAATATAAGTAATTACAATCCAATTAAAATTCTACCTTCTTCAGTCCAAAAAAGAAACAAAATAGAGTTAATGAAGAAAAGCTATGAAGTCGCTAAGAATTATGATTCAGTTATATCTCAAGTAACAGTAAATTACATTGATGAAGAACAAAATGTACTTATAGCTAATACCGATGGATTAATGGCTGAAGATAAGAGAGTTAGGACTAGATTTATGGTTTCTTCTATTGCATCTAAGGATGGAGAAATGCAGGAAGGATACTATGGACCAGGTGCATCTATGGGATTTGAATTTTTTGATAAAGTCAATGTAGAAGAAGTTGCTAAAGAAGCTTCAAGAATTGCTAAGGCTATGGTAGATGCAGAATATTGCCCATCAGGTGTTATGCCAGTAATTATGGACAATGAATTTGGTGGAGTATTATTCCATGAGGCCTGTGGTCACGCTTTAGAAGCAGCATTTGTATCTAAAGGTACATCTGTATTTGGCAATAAATTAGGACAATTAGTAGCATCACCTTTATTAACAGCCATAGATGATGGAACTATTCCTAATGAATGGGGTACTACAAATATAGATGACGAAGGTACTCCTACGCAAAAAAATATACTTATAGAAAATGGAGTATTGAAATCCTATTTAATAGATAAATTAAATGGTAGAAGAATGGACATGAATTCCACTGGTTCAGGAAGAAGACAGTCCTATAAATTTGCTCCAACATCTAGAATGAATAATACTTATATAGCTTCTGGTACTTCAAATTTAGAAGAAATAATCGCAAATACTGAAAGAGGTCTATATGCTAAAAAGTTAGGTGGAGGTTCTGTAAACCCTGCTACAGGAGACTTTAACTTTGCAGTTATGGAAGGGTATTTAATCCAAAATGGAAAAATTTTAAAACCTGTAAGGGGTGCTACATTAATAGGTAATGGTCTTAAGGTATTAGAACTTATAGATATGGTTGGAAATAATTTATCTTTGGGACAAGGAATGTGTGGAGCAGATAGTGGCTCTATACCTGCCGGACTTGGTCAACCCCCTCTTAGAATAAAATCTATAACAATTGGTGGAAGAAAGGGGGATGAATAGTATGGATTATAGAATATTGGCAAACAAACTGTTTGACAAAGGTAAAGAAAAAATGGAGGATCTAGAAGTTTTCATAGAGAGGTCAAAGGAAATTGAAATTGAGGTATTTGGCGGAGAAATAGATAAATATAGTATTTCTGAGTCTGGAGGATTATCTTTAAGAGGAATACATGATGGAAAGATGGGATATTCATATACTGAAAAAATAGACGAATCCTCCATAGATATGTTAATTGAAGAAGTCTATGAAAATAGTAAATATATTGATTCTTTAGATAAAGAGATAATCTTCCCAGGATCAGATAAATATGAGGAAATAAATAATTATAATGATAGCCTATCAAAAACTCCTATGGAAGATAAAATTACTTTTCTAAAAAACTTAGAAAAGGAAGCATTGAGTATAGACAATAGAGTATCTTCTATACAAGTGTGTGTATATCAAGAATTTGAAAATGATAGATATATAATAAATACTAAGGGTGTTGATTTATCTGATAAATTCAGTGGAGCACTCTGCTATATTTCTGTAATCGTAAAAGATAATGAAGATACAAAAACAGGTCTATCCTATAGAATATTTAATGATTTTGAAAATATTGACTATAAAGAAATGGCTAGAGAAGCAGTAGAAGAAGGTATTTCTATGTTAGGTGCAAATACTATTAAATCAGATAGCTATCCTGTTGTATTTAAAAATACCGTTTTTGCAGATATTCTAGCTGCATTTAGCCCAATTCTATCAGCAGATAATGTACAAAAAGGTTTATCATTATTAAAAGATAAAATAGGCTCTAAAGTAGCAAATGATATTGTAACTATAGTTGATAATCCTTTCTTGAAGGATGGATTTAGGACTAGAGCCTTTGATGATGAAGGATGCAAGACTACTTACAAAAAGATTATAGATAATGGAGTTCTAAATTTATATCTATATAATTTAAAATCAGCTAATAAAGATGGCATAGAGTCTACCGGAAATGGAAGTAGAAGCTCTTATAAATCATCAATATCTATATCACCTACTAATCTATATATAGAAAATGGTAGTAAAAGTTTAGAAGAGTTAATAGAGAGTATTGATAAAGGTCTATATATTATAAATGTAGAAGGTTTACATGCAGGTTTAAATGAAATATCTGGAGATTATTCATTATCTGCCTATGGATATGAAGTAGAAGACGGTAAGATTAAGAGACCAGTCAATCAGATGACTATAGCAGCAAACTTTTTCGAGACCTTGATGAATATAGAGGAAATAGGAAATGATTTAGAATTTGGATTGCCAATAATTGGATATGCTGGTTCTCCTTCAATTAAAGTAAGAAATATTTCAATTTCAGGGGAATAGAACTAGAGAAAGGATAGATTAATCTATCCTTTCTCTAGTTCTATCATCAATTAAGAATTTAATTGAATAGATTCCTGCTAGACCAACTAATCCATATACGATTCTACTCAAAATAGAATTAGAACCTCCAAAAATTGTAGCAACTAAATCAATATTAAACAATGCTATTACTCCCCAGTTAAAAGCGCCAACAATTACAAGAATTAAAGCTAATTTATCCATAACATTCCTCCTTAACTTTCATATATTTAATATGACCACTTGAACTATATTTATTCAATTATTGTTTTATTTTTAGTAACCACTTATATGCTAATTTCATAAAATACAGTGAGGAATAAATATAAGGAGGTTATTATAATGACTGAAGAATTAGGCGTAAGAAGAGAGCGCAAAGGTATATTTGATAGATTCTGTTGTAATGATGATTCACTATTATTTTTCTTTCTAATATTAGTTATCATATTTACAAGTTCAGGATGCTTCAATGAGAGAGATGATGATTCATTATTATTCTTCTTCCTTCTTTTAGTAATACTATTCTGTGGAGGAGACATTTTCTAAATATACCTATTGATAAAATCCCGTTTTGTACGGGATTTTTTTCTTTTTTGATATCGGTATTGATTTTGGGTAAGATATTAAAAATATTTAATATAAATAATCCAAAAAAAATATTATATAGTATGGCACATTTAAATATATGTGCTATAATATATAATATAAAAGCAAATAGGAGGCTATGCTAATGGGCGAATATAAGTATATTAAATGGTTTAATGAAATTGACAAAAATGATATTCCAGTTGTAGGTGGTAAAGGGGCGAATTTAGGAGAGCTTACTCAAAAAGGATTAGATGTACCACCTGGATTTTGTATAACTGCAGGAGCTTATACACATTTTATTGATTATGCGGAGTTAGATGAAGTAATTAAAGAATTAATTAGAGGCTTAGATGAAGAAAACTCTGATATGCTTCAAGGTGCTAGTCGTGTTATTCAAGATAGGATAAATTGCGGAGCAATACCAGAAGACTTAAAAATAGAAATCATAGATGCTTATAGAGAATTTAGTAGAAAAATTAATTTAACTAATCCAGAAGTGGCTGTTAGATCTTCAGCTACTGCAGAAGATTTACCTGAGGCATCTTTTGCTGGTCAACAGGACACTTATTTACACATAAGTGGTGAAGAAGAGTTGCTTAAATATGTTAGATCTTGTTGGGCATCTCTTTGGACAGCTAGAGCTATTTATTATAGAGTAAAGCAAGATTTTGATCATTTTGATGTTTCGTTATCAGTTGTAATTCAAAAAATGGTAAATAGTGAGAAGGCAGGAGTTATGTTTACTGCAAATCCTGTAAATAGCAATACTAATGAAATGATGATAAATGCAAGCTGGGGTCTAGGAGAAGCTGTTGTATCTGGAACCGTTACACCTGATGAATACTTATTTAATAAGAAATCAAAGGAAATTGTAGAAAAACATATTGCAGAAAAAAATACTATGGTAGTAAAGAGAAAAGATGGAGTAGGGACTGAAGACATAAAAGTTGCAGATTATCTTGGTCATGACAAAGTAAATGCTCAATGTCTATCAGATGAAGAAATAATGATCTTAGTAAACTATGGACTTAAAATAGAAGAAATGTATGGCTCCCATCAAGATATAGAATGGGGATTTGATAGAGATACTAAAAAGCTATATATATTACAATCAAGACCAATAACTACTTTAAAAGGAGATGTTAGTGTGAGCGAAGTAAAAGAACAAAAAGAATTAAAGATGCTTGTAAGGGGCTTACCTGCATCCCCTGGAATCGGTAGAGGAAAGGTTAGAAATATTAAAGATATAACTGAAATCGGAAGAGTAGAAGATGGAGATATTTTAGTAACAGTAATGACAAATCCTGATATGGTTCCAGCTATGAGAAAGGCTGCAGCAGTAGTTACAGATGATGGAGGTAGAACTTGTCATGCTGCTATAGTATCTAGAGAGCTTGGTATACCTTGTATAGTAGGGGCAAAGAATGCTAGTGAAATTTTAGTAGAAGGATTGGAAGTAACAGTTGATGCAAGTAGGGGAGTAGTTTATGAAGGTAATGTTTTAGAAGAAAAGGAAGAGAAGAAAGCTGAAGGAACAGCTGTAGGGTTTAGTGAAGAGATATTAGCTAGTCTTGCTCCAATAACAGCTACAAAGATTTATATGAATCTTGGAGAACCTTCATTAATTGGAAAATATAAAAACTTACCTTTGGATGGTATCGGTTTAATGAGAACTGAATTCATCTTTACAAACATGATAGGTGCTCATCCAATGTATCTAGTTAAAACAGGTCAAGGACAATTATTAATAGATAAGATGGCTGAAGGAATTCAAATGGTAGCAGGAGAGATTTATCCAAGACCAGTAGTTGTTAGAATGTCAGACTTTAGAACCAATGAGTTCAGAGGCTTAAAGGGTGGGGATGAAGTAGAGCCAATAGAGGCAAATCCAATGATAGGTTGGAGAGGCGTATCTAGATATATTTCTCCAGAATATGAGGAAGGATTTAGATTAGAGTGCAGAGCTTTGAAAAAAGTTAGAGAAGAATTTGGATTAACAAATGTATATGCAATGTTACCTTTCGTAAGAACTACATGGGAATTAAAGAAGGTAAAGGGAATAATGGCAGAAGAAGGATTAGTTCAAGATAAGAACTTTAAGATTTGGATAATGGCAGAAGTACCATCAGTAGTATTTGAAGCTGAAGAATTTGCTCAAATGGTAGATGGATTTAGTATAGGAAGTAATGACCTTACTCAGCTTGTAATGGGTGCAGATAGAGACTCTGGTATATTAAATAATATGGGATATTTTGATGAAAGAAATGAAGCTGTTAAGAGAGCTATATCAATTCTTATAAAAGCAGCTCATAAATATGGAAAGACTATTTCAATATGTGGCCAAGGACCTAGTCAATATCCAGAGTTAGCACAATTCCTTGTAGAAGAAGGAATCGATAGCATGAGTGTTAACCCAGATACAGTTGCTTATACAAGAAGATTAGTAGCTTCAGTAGAGCAAAAAATCATACTAAACAAACTTAGAAACATATAAGTAAATAGAAATGATAAAGGCAGATTATCTGCCTTTTTTCTTTTCTAAAATATATAATTATAGTATAATAAAAATATTATATAGGTGAGGTGAAAAATGCTTAATATAATGGTTGCTTTTTCAATTCTTGCGGGAATTGATAAGATATTAAATAATAGGTTTGGACTAGGTGAGAAATTTGATGAAGGCTTCAAAGCTTTAGGGGGACTTGCTTTAACTATTATTGGGATTTATAGTATATCTCCAATTATTGCAAAGGGACTTAC
>CAYMGW010000090.1:0-8178 GCA_964390085.1 uncultured Tissierella sp. | reverse complement strand
CAATTATCGAGACAAGAATATTATTGAGTTTATAAATAATCCTGATGGAACTATATCAATAATAATAAAAAATATTATTAAAATTAAACAGGGAAGTTAGTGAAATAAAAAATTCTAATGGTAAGGTTCTACTGGGAATGTTTGCTCGGTAGTTTGAAAGGAGGGTAGCTAAATACCCTCCTATTCTATATTTTTGATTTATATTTAACCCTTTATTTTATTTATCTTTTTGTCTTTTATTTCATAAATAATATCTGCTACATTATTTATTAAAGTTATATCATGAGAGACAAATACAATAGTCCCCTGATATGCTATCATCATAGATTCTAATGCTTCAACGCTCTGTGTATCAAGAAATGTAGAAGGTTCATCCATTAAAAGTATATTATATTGTCCGGATAACATCTTAACAAGCATTACCTTAGTAAGCTCACCACCACTAAGTTGATTTAATGACTTTCTGATATCCTGAACTTCAAATCCAATTTGCACTAGCATTGCAATTAGCTCATGGGACTTATAATCAGAGCCTTGGGATAAAAATTGGAGCAAAGATTCATTACGGGCTGACTTATAATTTTGCTGCTTAAAATATCCAATTTTAGCCTTTTTAGAAATTGTTAAACCTTCCTCATTAGATAAAATCATTTTAAGAAAAGTTGTTTTACCTACACCATTATCACCAGTAATAGCTACCTTTTTCCCTAAGGGAGCCATGAAAGATGTGTTGTCGAAAATAAGGATATCTCCTAGGTATTTATAAATATTGTCTCCCATAATTGGAAAATCATTATATAGTTTAACGGCTTCACTTTGTCTGAAGGATATTCTACTCTGTGCTAATGGAGCATTGACTTCTTCCAAGGATTCTAATCTTTTCTCTATACTCTTTGCTGCCTTATTCATGCTTTTTTCTTTACTTCCAACGGGTCTCTGCATACTTAATCTACCTGCTTTCTGATTACTGTCTTTCATTGGTTTCCCAATTTGTTTAGTTTGCAGGCTACTTGCTTTTTTCTTTACAGTTTCTATGGACTGCTTTAATCTTTCACTTTCATTTAGATATATTTCATATTGTTTTTCTTGTTGCTCACGTTCAAATTCAATTTGAGTTAAATAATCTGAATAGTTACCGTAATATTCTACTATTTCGTTATCTCTAATCTCCCAAATCTTATGGACCATGGAATCTAAGAAGTAACGATCGTGACTTACAATAACAAGAGCACCTGTATAGTAACTTAGCTGTTGGATTAGAAGTTCTGTTCCTTCTCTATCTAAATGTGATGTTGGTTCATCTGCTAAGATACATACTGCTTCCTCTGAAAACGCCTTTGAAATTCTATAACGGGTTTCTTCCCCACCACTCATAAGGGTTGTATTTTTGGAATTGATTTGCCACAATGAAGTCCAATAATCAGACTCACTAACTTCTTGACTTTGTTCTGAGAGAATTTGAGGAATCATTACAACATTTCCATTATGAGCAACTTCGCAGCCGGCTAGCTTTAGATCACCTGCAAGAATTCTAAGAAGCGATGTCTTACCTGAACCATTTCTTCCAATAAGTCCAATTCTTTCTCCTTCATAAATAGTTAGCTCGGTGATATCAAGAATGTTTTTACCATTGAATTCAAGATCAATATTTTTAGCACTAATTGATTCGTACATAGTTTTTTCCCCTTTACATATGATTTGGAACAGCCAATTCAAATAATATTTATTGGGGAGCTAAATTAGCCTCCTGTTTAGTTAACTAGCAACAGAAAGAGGCTATTCGGTTTTCTTCCTATCGCTAGTTGATAGATAGTCTTAACCTATTATTCATGCAGATTCTCCTTTACCTATATATTTAATATAAATATACTATACCCTACGCCCTTGATAAATTCAAGTTAAAAGGCGGTTTTTAAGGGCGTAAAATAATAAAGTAATAAAAATGATGAGGAAAAATTGTCTCTTTAAATTACAGACCATTATCTATGTAAGGAAAAATAAAAAAGATAACAAATTGGTTATAAAAAATGCCAGATAAACCAAAAGGTTTTCTGGCATTTTTCTACTCTTCTAACAAAGCTACAGCTCTAATAGGTGAGCCTGTACCATCTCTAATCTTTAATGGCAATCCAATATATAAAAATCTTTTATTTACCACTTTGTCTAAATTACACAAATTCTCAGTATTAGTTATATGATATTCTCCACAAACAAGATGAGCAGAAAAATCTGTATCATCTGGAGTCAAGTCAATTGCAGGAGCATCCACTCCAATATTTACTACACCCTTATCTGCCAGCCATTTTGCTGCATCATAGCTTAGACCTGAATAATCAGTTTGGAACATATCTGTACCGAAATTTCTATCGTGATGTCCAGTATATAATAGAACAATATCTCCAGGTCTTATTTCTTGTCCAGAACGAGATAAAGCTTCCTCTAGATCTTTTGGTTCAAAATAGTTTGGATATCTTATATGAGATAAATCAAGACATATAGCTGAACCCCAAAAATATTCTAGGGGCATCTTATCTATAGTTGGGCCTTCTGGATTATATTCCCATACCCCGTCACTATGTGTACCACCGTGTTCACTAATAAGTAGATTTCTTGCAGAAAATCCTAAGGTCTTACTTCCAGTATCCTTCATATTTTGCTCATGGGTCATATTAGTCATTATAAATGTTTTCTGATGCATTGGGAAAACACTCATACCTTGATAAATCTCTTGAGATAGGTCAATTAGTTTTAATGTCATTAAATCCCCTCCCCAATATTATTTAAATATTATTATAACTAATCTATTAAATAAAGAATATATAAAAAACATACAAAAATATTATAAAAAATACACAAAAGATTTGTCATAATAGTTAATCTTATGGTGTATTTTTATAATAAACTAACAAAGTAAATTTTAAGACAATATGATATTATTAGTACAAATTAATTAAAAAGGGGAGATATGTATGTATGATATTATTGTAAAAAATGCAAGAATTCCTCAGGGCGACGATACTACACTAACTAATATTCTAGTTAAGGATGAAAAAATAGCTGGATTTCTAGATAATATTGAAGGGGTTGAAGCAAAGGAGATCATCGATGCAGAAGGCCATTTAACATTACCAGGTTGTATAGATTCACATACCCATTTTATGTATCAAGGATTTCCTCATAGAGAAAACTTCCTAACAGGTACAGCTGCTGCAGCTTGTGGTGGAATAACTACAGTTATTGATATGCCTTGTTGTTCTGTTCCATCAGTAAGAAGTGCAAAACAATTGCAACTAAAGGTTGATTTAATACAACCACAAGCACTAGTAGACTTCGCTTTATGGGGTGGAGTAACAGGTGAGGATGTAAGAGAAGGATGGCTTGATCACGTACAAGAACAAGCTGATTATGGAGTAGTTGCTTACAAAGCATATATGACCCCATCAGTTCCTACATTCCCAAGGGTTACAGACCCAGAAATGTTTGAAGCATTTAAAGCAGTTGCAAAAACAGGACTTCCAGTAGGAATCCATGCTGAAAATTATTCTATGTGCGATTATTATGTAAAAAAATTCCAAAAGGAAGGTAGAATGGACGGACCAGCTTGGGCAGAAGCAAGAATGGAATTAGCAGAGAAAGTTGCTATTGAACTTGGTATCAGCTTTGCTGAAGAAGCAGGTGCTAGACTTCATATAGTTCATATGAGTACAGGAATAGGTGCAAAACTAGTAGGAGAAGCAAAGAAAAGAGGACTAAATGTAACTTCTGAAACTTGTCCACATTACTTAACATTAAATGCCCAAGAAGCTATGACAAAACATGGTGCTTGTGCAAAAATAGCACCACCACTTAGAACTAAAAAAGATAATGAATTATTGTGGGAGGGATTAAATAACGGAAGTGTAGACTTCATAGCTACAGACCATGCACCTTATGAATTAGAAAGTGAAAAGATAAAAGAAGGAACTAATATATGGACAGCATTCCCAGGAATACCTGGTGTTGAAACTATGGTACCTGTATTAGTAAGTGAAGGATACAATAAGGGAAGAATTTCATTAAGTAAATTAGTTGACATATTAAGTAAAAATGCAGCTATCCATTATGGATTATATCCAAAGAAAGGTGCTATGCACATAGGTTCAGATGCAGACTTTACTATAATAAACCTTGATAAAGAGTGGGTTATAGATCCAAAGAATGAAGCTTCAATGTGCGGATATACGCCACTTGAAGGAATGAAATTAAAAGGAAAAGTTGCTAAAACTATAGTACGTGGGCATTTAGTATTCCAAGATGTAGAAGAAAGTAGTTTAGCTCACTTAACAGATGAAGAGCTAAAGAAAATAGTTCACAATTTCCCAGAAGGAATAGAGGAAAAATATGATGATGAATTTAGCAGATATCCTCATCTACACAGTGCTGAATACGAAAGAAGCTATAGAATCAATCATCCAGAAGTAATAGATAAACATATAAGAGGAATTAAAGGAATAGTAGCTAAACCAGGATTTGGTCAATTTGTAAAGAGACAAAGCATTCAAGTTTTACCTAGAAAGATAACTTTTTAAATAAATAAAAACTAAGGGGGAATTTTAATAATGCCAAGACATGCGATTTTAATAATAGATATGTTAAACGATTTTGCTAATCCAAAGGGAGCTTTATTTTGTGAGGGAACAGCTATTATAACTCCAAAGCTTCAAGAAATATTCAAATGGGTAAGGGAAAGAAATGCTAAAGGCAACGATGATGTACAATTAGTTCATATTCAAGAAGCCCATAGAAAGAATGACGCAGATTTTAAAGTAAGACCAGTTCATGCAGTAGATGGAACTTGGGGCTCAGATTTTGTTGAAGAACTAAAACCTGAGGGAGATGAATATATAGTAAAGAAAAGAAGACATAGTGGATTTGCATATACTGATTTAGACCTTTATTTAAGGGAAGAAAATATAGATACAGTAGTAGTTACAGGTACTTGGACCAATGTATGTGTAAGGTCAACAGCTACAGATGCTTTGGCAAGAGCATATAAAGTTATTTCACTTACAGATGCTATTCATTCAAAGACTCAAGAAATGCATGAAAATGGATTAAGGGATTTAAGTATATTCACAAAATTAATGACCTTCGACGAATATAAAGAAGCTTGGGAAAAAGGAATTGACCCATGGGTAGGTGGCGGAGACCCAGAAAATAAAGTAAAGTAAGATAGAAGGGATGTGGGACAGTACACCTGTCCCTCTGCCCCGGAAAGAGAGGAAAGACAATGAAGATAGTGGTTGGAATATCTGGAGGTAGTGGTTCAATATATGCCATTTCACTCCTAAAGGCATTGAAGGAACTAAATATTGAAACTCATCTTGTAGTCTCTACTATGGGAGAATATGTAACAGAGCATGAGTGTGGCGTTAATTTAGAAGAACTAAAATCTCTTGCAACATGTTATCATGATAATAAGAACTTTGCTGCGCCAATAGCTAGTGGTTCTTTTAAGGTAGACAAGATGATTGTTTTACCTTGTTCTATGAAAACCCTATCATCTGTTGCTTGTGGATTTTCAGATTCCTTAATTTCAAGGGCCTGTGATGTAACTATTAAAGAAGGTAGAAAATTAATTTTAGTACCTAGAGAAACACCACTAAGTCCAATTCACTTGGAGAACATGTTAAAGTTAGCTAGAATGGGAGTAACTATTTTTCCTTTAAGTCCAGGTTTCTATAATCATCCAGAGACTATAGAAGATATTGTATTCAATATGACAGGAAGGTTATTAGATATGATGGGCGTAGATAACAATCTAGTTAATAGATGGACTGGTGAGTAGAAAGGAGGGTTGCTAATTGGAAAGACAAATGTTGAGATTTGTCCTAGATAGACTAAGGAGTAATAATTTAATTTTAGAATGTAATAGAGAAGTAGACTCAGTATATGAAATGGGTGCAGTACTTAAATATTTTAACAATAAAAGACCGATGTTATTTAATAAAATAAAAAATCATTCAATATCTTCTATTGGAGGTCTCTATGGAGATAGGGAGATAGTATATGATTTACTAAATATAAATTATGAAAATAGAATAGAAAAATTTATGGATTCCATAGTTAATCCTGAGCCTTACAAAGTAGTTAACAATGGACCAATAAAAGAAAACATCATAAGAAGAAACATAGATTTACCAAAACTTTTACCAATAAATAAATTTCAAGAAAAGGATTCATCAAGTTTTATTACGGCAGGAGTTATGGTAGTTAGAGACCCAGATACTGGTAAATACTTTACTTCCATTAGAAGACTTCAAGTAAATGGAGGGAACAAACTTTCAGCTCTTATTGCTTCACCAAAGCTTACCAATGATTTCTTAAAATTAGAAAAAACAGGGAAACCCTTAGAAGTAGCCATAGTCTTAGGATATGATGCACCATTCCTAATGGCATCTCAAATAAGTTCCGCAACCTATGGAGTAGATAAATATGAAATAGACTCTAGGTTAAGAGGTGAGCCATTGGAGCTTGTTAAATGCGAATCCGTTGATTTATTAGTTCCAGCCAATGCAGAGATTGTTCTTGAGGGTCGCATTGTTCCTGATAAAAGAGAAATCGAAGGTCCCTTTGGAGAATTAATGGGATATTATGGCCATGTAGCACCACATCCGATAATAGAAATAGATGCAGTGATGCATAGAAACAACCCAATATATCAAACAGCTTTTCCTTGTAGAGAAGAACATGTATCAAATGGACTCATTAGAGAAGTTGAACTATATTATCACCTAAAAAACCAATTAGATGTAGTAGATGTACATGTAACTGAAGGTGGAGGATATAGATTTAATGCCTTTATATCCATTAGGAAACATAGAGAAGGAGATGCTAAAACTGCTATTTTAGCGGCATTAGGTCTAAATAAGGATTTGAAACAAGTAGTTATAGTAGATGAAGACGTAAATATATTTGATCTTCAAGATATTGAATGGGCAATAACTACAAGAGCCCAAGCATCCCTTGATTATGTAATAGTGGAAGGGGCATTAGGTTCTTCATTAGAACCATCCCATGATTTAAGAGGAGTAACGGATAAGGTAGGTATAGATGCAACTAAGCCTTTAGGTGACACAAGTGAAAAGTTTCATAGGGCTATTATACCTGGATACGATAATATAGATATCAGCAAATACTTTTCAAATATTTAAGAAGAAGGTGAGGTAATTGAAAGAAGCTATAGGAATGGTTGAAACTAGATCCCTTGTTGCAGCCATTGAGTCAGCAGATGCCATGGTAAAAGCTGCAAGCGTAAAAATTGCTGATTTCCAAATAGTAGGCTCAGGCCTAGTATCTGTTACAGTTACAGGGGATGTAGCAGCAGTAATGGCAGCTGTAGAGGCAGGTAAAATAAGAGGTGGAGAAGTCGCAGAAGTAGTTTCAGCTAATGTAATTCCAAGACCTCATGATGAAGTAGACAAAATTTTTGATTTTGATGGTGGTGAATAATTATGGTAAATCCATTAGCTAGAGTTGCAATGCAAAATATCCTAAAGGACAAGAAACCCATAATTAATTCTAGGGTAGATAATAAAAAAATTAATCTAGACAACAAAGAAAGTGAAATCATATTAGATATTATAAAGGGGCAAAGAGAAGTTATTGAAGGAAAGAAAAATACAGTTATAACTCTAGATGAAGCGGCAAATAAGATAAAAAATAACCGTTAGTTGAAGACGGAGGTGTGAAATGAGTAAAGCATTAGGGCTTATAGAAGCATTAGGACTTACAACTGCAGTTACTGCACTTGATGCAGCTAGTAAGGCTGCAGATGTTACATTAGTTGGATTTGAGAAAATCATAGGGGTAGGTAAAGCAGTAGGTGTAAATATTCAAATAGCAGGAGAGGTTGCAGCAGTTAAAGCAGCAGTAGATGCTGGAGTAGCAGCTGGAAACAGAGTAGGAGTAATATTTGCATCCCATGTAATACCAAGACCACATGATGAAGTAGATGCTTTAATATCTAAGTTTGCTAAAAATATAAAAAATAAAGAAGAAAAGAAAGAAGAAGTTAAAAAGGAAGTAAAGAATAAGAAGAAAACTGACAAGGAGGAATAATGATGAGTCAAGCATTAGGATTAGTTGAAACTAAAGGATTAGTAGGTAGTATTGAAGCAGCAGATGCTATGGTAAAAG
>CAYMGW010000089.1:0-8254 GCA_964390085.1 uncultured Tissierella sp. | reverse complement strand
TTGATATATTTTTATTAATAATAACTAAAATAAGTAAACTAATAATAATTAAAGTAAAGATAAGGCCTAAATAATTATTTTGCAATATGATATTTATAAACAATCCTGTTACTCCTAAGTATCCTACTGGATAGATAGGAGTGATATTAATCTTTTCAACTGCTTTATAAAATTCCCTTAAACCAATAATCGAAACTATGTAAACAGCAAAGGACAATAAATATCCTCCGTTTAAGACAATAAAAATCAACAGAGCTAAGCCAATTAAGCCGCTAAAAAATCTTTTGCTTAAATCTTTCACTTATATTCCTCCAAATCTTCTGTTTCTTTTTTGATAATCAATGATAGATAATAATAAATGTTTCTCTGTAAAATCTGGCCATAATACATCAGAAAACCAAAATTCAGTATAAGCAATTTGATATAGCATAAAATTACTAAGTCTAAGTTCTCCACTTGGCCTAATAAGTAAATCAGGCTCAGGTTGGCCTTTGGTATAAAGATAATTAGAAAAATTATTTTCATTTAAATCATCTATACTAATTTTACCCATTTCTATATCAATTAAAAGATTTTTAATTCCAAATATTATTTCATCTCTTCCTCCATAATTTAGCCCAATATTTAATATCATACCTGTATTTTTAGATGTGGTTTTTATTGACCTTATTACTTCTTCTTTTGCAAATTGAGGTAATCTGTCAATATCCCCCATAATTTGTACCTTGACATTATTTTTATGTAATTTATCTAACTCTCTCCTTATATATTGGACTAAAATTTTCATCAAACCTTGGACTTCTTCAATAGGTCTCTTCCAATTTTCCGTTGAAAAAGCATAGAGAGATAAATGCTTTATTCCTAAATTAGATGCAGCACCAACAATCTCAATTACTCTTTCCATTCCTTCCTGATGACCAAAATTTCTAGGCAAAAATCTTTTTTTTGCCCATCTACCATTTCCATCCATAATTATTGCAATATGTTTCGGAAGATTTTTTATATCTATTTGACTTTTAAGTTGTTCTATAGTTTGATTGATATCTGCCATATAAATCACCTCATTACTAAAAACCCCTTCCTATTAAGAAGGGGTTTTGCTATATTTCCATTAATTCGTCTTCTTTCTTCTTTGTTACAGCATCTAGCTCTTCAATGAACTTATCTGTTATCTTTTGGATTTCTGCCTCTGCTAATTTTTTATCATCTTCACTAATTTCTTTGTTTTTTTCCATTTTCTTAAGTTGTTCGTTTAAGTCTCTTCTTATATTCCTAATAGCAATTTTTGCATTTTCTCCACTTTTTTTAACTACTTTTGTTAAGTCTTTTCTTCTTTCTTCCGTTAATGTAGGAATAACTAATCTTATGACTTTCCCATCATTTGAAGGATTTAGACCTAGATCAGATTTTAATATTTCTTTTTCAATTACAGGAATCAATTTTGCATCCCAAGGTTGAATAACTAACAATCTTGGTTCTGGAGCTGAAACGCTTCCTACCTGCTTTAATGGTGTTATTTGCCCGTAGTAGTCTACTGAAATCTTGTCAAGTAATGCAGGATTTGCTCTTCCTGCTCTAATACTTTGTAATTCTTCTTTGTAAACTGAAATAGTCTTACTCATTTTTTCTTCTGCTTCTTTGTAAAGTCCAGTATACATAATTAATCCTCCTTTACATGTGTTCCAATTTTTTTACCTAAAACAACATTAATAATATTATTTGGTTCATCAATGCCAAATACAATTAGGGGAATCTTATTATCCATACATAGTGAAGTTGCAGTTGAATCCATTATCCCAAGTCCTAAATTTAATATGTCTATATATTTTAATGTATCAAACTTCTTTGCATTTCCATTTAAATTTGGATCTGAGTCATATACTCCATCTACACCTTTTTTAGCTAATAATATTACCTCTGCTTCTATTTCCGCAGCTCTTAGTGCGGCTGTAGTATCTGTTGAAAAATAAGGATTACCTGTTCCTGCAGCAAATATAACTACTCTACCCTTTTCTAAATGTCTAACGGCTTTTCTTCTTATGTACGGTTCAGCTACTTGTCTCATTTCTATTGCAGATTGCACTCTTGTATCTACACCTATTTGTTCTAGTGAGTCCTGTAACGCAAGTGCATTCATTACTGTTCCAAGCATTCCTATATAATCTGATGTGGTTCTATCCATTTCTTTAGTTGACCTACCACGCCAAAAATTTCCACCACCTACTACAATAGCTACTTGTACACCCAAATTGTGTAGTTCTTTAACTTCCATCGATATTTGATTAATTGTATCTATATCAATTCCAGCACCCTTATTACCAGATAATGCTTCACCGCTTATCTTCAAAACTACTCTCTTAAATATTGGGTCCATTTATTTCACTCCTAATGTCAAGTATAGTGTATTTAAATGGAGAACAAATATCTGTTCTCCATTTAATTATGCATTCATTTGCTTTGCAACCTCATCTGCAAAGTTTTCTTCTCTTTTTTCAATGCCTTCCCCAACTTCAAATCTTGAAAATCTTCTAATCTTTAAGTTTTCGCCTATCTTCGCAATTTTTTCGTTTAATAAATCTTTAATCTTAACATCTGGATCTTTTATGAAATGTTGGTCCAATAAACATATTTGCTCAAAGAATTTTTCTAATCTTCCTTCAACCATTTTAGCAGCTACATGCTCTGGTTTACCTTCATTGATAGCTTGTTGAGTAAGTACCTCTTTTTCTCTAGCTATTTCTTCTTCTGGTACTTCTTCTCTTGATACATATTTAGGACTTGAAGCTGCAATTTGCATAGCTATATCTTTAACAAATTGTTTAAATTCATCAGTTTTCGCAACAAAGTCAGTTTCAGAGTTAACCTCTACTAAAACCCCAATTCTACCGCCATGGATATATGCTTCTACTAAACCCTCAGCTGCTATTCTACCTGATTTTTTAGCAGCTTTTGATAATCCTTTTTCTCTTAATAGGTCGATAGCTTTTTCTATATCTCCGTTTGTTTCTACTAAAGCTTTTTTACAATCCATCATTCCAGCGCCAGTTCTCTCTCTTAAATCTTTTACTGTTGAAGCACTAATATTCATTCTATCCCTCCTATATTGTCAAAAACGGTAAGAGTTGAAGGGAACAACCCTTTAAACCCTTACCCTTTTACTTATTCTTCTACGCTTTCTATTTGTTCGCCTTGCTTGCCTTCTAGAACCGCATTAGCCATGGTTTCAGTTAATAGCTTAACAGCTCTTATAGCATCATCATTACCAGGAATAACATAGTCTACTTCATCTGGGTCACAGTTAGTATCTACTATAGCAACAACAGGTATTCCAAGGATTTGAGCTTCTTTTACTGCTATTCTCTCTTTTCTTGGATCTACAACAAATAGAACATCTGGTATTCTGTTCATATTTTTAATTCCACCTAGGAATTTTTCTAGTCTTTCTGCTTCATGTCTTAATTTAATAACTTCTTTTTTAGGTAATAAGTCGAAGATACCATCTTCTTCCATCTTAGCTAGTTCATGAAGTCTATCAACTCTATTTCTAATAGTTTTATAGTTTGTTAACATGCCACCAAGCCATCTTTGATTTACAAAATGCATGTTACATCTTTTAGCTTCACTCTCAATAGCTTCTTGGGCTTGTTTCTTTGTTCCTACAAATAAAACTTCGCCTCCATCTTCAACTGCTTGCCTTATGAAACCATAAGCTTCCTCTACCTTTTTAACTGTTTTTTGTAAGTCAATAATGTAGATTCCATTTCTTTCAGTAAAAATGTACTGTGCCATTTTTGGATTCCATCTTCTTGTTTGATGTCCAAAATGAACTCCTGCTTCTAATAAACCTTTCATTGTAATTACTGACATACTATTCACCTCCAAGTTTTTTTCCTCCATCCTCTTCATATACTAAAGGAACCCTTTGGGCACTGCCTTTAACATCAGAGAATGTGTGTAATCACTATAGTAGTATAACATATGATTAATTTTAAAGCAATCATTTTTGTATAAATTTGTCTATTATTTTATAACTTGCTGAAAGATTCTATTAAAGTTAGTTTAATTAGGTTTTATAAAAAGCTTCCTAATGTATTAATACTTCAATGGAAGCCTTCTTTATTTTTATACATTTTTAATATTATTTCTATTTCTCTAACACCTTTGTTCAATTTTTTAGCAATCTCTTCTTTTGTCAATCCAATTTTTTCTAGTTCTATAATTTTTTTATGGAATAAATTTAGATTTTCATTAGAAAGAGTTGAACTATTGTTATCTATAGAACTGTTGAATCTATCACTTAAATTATCTAATTCCTCTTTATTATTCTTTTTATTTTCCTTATTTATCATTTCCAATTTTGAATCAATTATTTCATCAAAACCTTCTACTATTTCTTCTGTAAGATTATAATATTCCTTTACTCTTTTCTCAATTAAATTTAAATCATCAACTACAGTTTTCTGATTCTTCATGTCTTTTCTTATTACATAAATTGAATAAATTATTAAAATTAATCCCACTGTATTTAAAATAATAGTTGTCATCTTACACCTCTATTATATACGTATATCAATATTATTCCCTATATCTTTCGAATTTATTTCTTCATTAGGATGCTGCTCTGATTTTTTATGCTCATTGTTCTGAGAGTTCCCTCGTTTCTTCGATTTATTGTCATCAGCAATTCTAGATTTATTACTTTTTTCCGTATTTAATACCTTTTTTTTATTTCTATTAACGATTTTTTCTTGCTGAATAAATCCACTTTCTACAATATTTCTACCTTTAACGTTTTCTGTATACTTTGTACTTGACACTTCTTGAGTTTTAGGAAGCATAACGTTATAATCAATAGGCCTAATAGACACAATATCACCTCTTAATATGGTCCAATTCTTATATCTCCACCATCTTCATAGAACGTACATCTCTTCATTTCATCCCTTATATACATAAAACTGTTTCCTATAACTATTTTAACACCTGGATAAATTGTGTCAGCAACTTTTATTTTCCCACTAGATAGGGTATTCATTTGATTTTTAGCCTCATTTAATTCCCTATCCATTTTACTAATTTCTAAATTTAATTTAAGTTGAGCTTTACTAAGCTCGTTATATAATTCCTCTTTTCTACTATCAAGCCTATCCGATCTCTTTAGTACTTCTAATACTTTTAAAGATTGATTTATCTTTTCAAGATTATCCTTAGATGTTTTAACCTTTTCATCTAATTCTTCATATTTTTGTTTAATATCTGGATCCACCCCTACTTCTAAGACTGTTGTAGTCGCCATAGTAGAGCCAATTATTCTGGCTCTAATCTCATATTTTGCTTTACAAATTCCACCAACTATTAATCCTTTTTTCCCAAGAACAAGAATATTAGATTTGGAAGAGACATCACTATGCATAATAGCTTCAGCCGTTATATTCGCTCCAGCATTAACAACAGAATTTTCAATAAATTTAGTAGATAAATTCCCCTTAGTGTTAATTGTTAATCTATTATATCCCTGAATCCCTTGGCGAATTAAAATATCTCCATCAGACTCAATTAATCCTCCCTCTAATGCACCTTTTACCTCTACGGAACCACCAGCCTTTAAAATAAATCCATTAAGAATATCTTTATTTACAATTACATTCCCATCAAAATTAATATTTCCAGTACTATTATCTATGTTTTCTACTGATAAGACTTCAGAAACACTAATTTTACCATTTTTAAACTCAACTAATCCATTAATTTCGGATTTTAAAAATATACCATCAGAAGATACCATAACATTTTTTCCATATTTGAATTTTGGTACCCTACCTTTAACATATGGTATAGCATCTCCATTAACTTTTATTCCTTCTTCTCCTTCGACTGGAGGTATAATTTCAGCTAAAACATCACCTTTATTAACTGTATTTATGGAATCTAATTCTTTATAATTTACTGTGCCATCACTATTTAATTTTGGCAATAAGGGTTTTTCTAAATCAAAATAGTATTTAATACTTCCGTCTTTTCCTGGTATTGGTCTTTTCCCTTCAGCAATACATAATTTTTCACCAATGACTTTCTTATCTAAAAGATTTCTCAATAGACTTTCATTTAAACCGTATTTTATATATTGTTTTACTTCATTTAATATTTTTATAACATCCAATTGATTTTCGACGTTGTCTTCACTTTCATTTTTTAATAGAGTAATATAACCATATAATTCATCTTTACTAATTTCAAGTATTATGTCATTACCGATATTATACATACTCCACCCCCTAGAATCCTTTAACTATTCCTTCTTTTTCTAAAAAGTTTTTAATTTTCAAAATAGCCTTGCTATGTATTTGTGAAATTCTAGATTCTGACAGTTCCATAACATGTCCTATTTCTTTATAAGTTAATTCTTCATAATAATATAAGGAAATTACTAACCTTTCATTCTTATTTAGCGCATCAATTGAAGTCGATAAAATCTCCTTTATCTCTTTTGCTTCATAAATCTCTTCTGGTGTTCCTATATCTTGTTGAATTTCTAATGAATAATCTCCCTTTGTTAATAACACTTCTTCTAAAGAAGAAACATTAAAGGTTGATATATCAGATAATAATAATTCTAATTCATTTAATGAAATTTTTAAATGTTCTGCAATCTCCTCATTCGTTGGGCTTCTTTCAAGTTTATTTTCAAGAAAAGATATGGAATTCTGAACATCTTTAGATTTTTTTCGTAAAGACCTTGGTATCCAATCTAATTTCCTAATATTATCAATAATAGCTCCTTTTATTCTTATTTGAGCATATGTTTCAAATTTAATATTTTTCGTTGTATCAAATTTATCTATGCTATCTATCAATCCAAGTATGCCATATCCTAATAAATCATCGTATTCAATTTTACTTCCATAAAAGTTATACATTCTTCCAGCAACGATTTTTACTAGGCTTATATAATTCTCTATTAATATTTTTTTTATTTCCTTATCTTTGGTATCAGTATATTTTATCCATAAGTTTTCAATCTGCATTTTATTTCCCCCCATGGAAATTATATTATTTTTTCTCCATGGCCAATAGTTCTAACTTGTAATAAACCATCTGTAGAATTTAATATTATGGTTCTACCAAAGTTTCCTCCAGTATCTTCCGAAACAATTTTTATATTTAACTCCTTCAGCTTCGCTTTAGTAGCTATTACATTTCTTTCACCTATTTTCAAAATATCATTATTAGAATTAAAGTTAAACATTTGGGAGCCTCCAGCTATCTTGGCCACTAAATTGTTTCTATCCGCACCACTTTTTATCATAAAATCTATTAATTCTTCGATTCCAGTATCTGCAAATTTAGCTCTATTTTCATTATTTTTTATTTCTTTACTAGAAGGTAACATAATATGGGCTAGTCCTGCAATTTTATTGACCTTATCATATAAGGTAATCCCTACACATGATCCTAATCCTAATGTAGTTAATAAATTAGGTGACTTTGTTACATTAAGATCAGCCATTCCAACTTTTATAGTTTTACCATTCATCCTACTTTACCCCTAACGCTATTAATATTTTATCGAAAGAAGATAGGTCTGGGAGAAAAAATAAATTTCCAGCAACTAAATTTTGTTCCTCTTCGAAAACTGTTTCTATCATCAAGGCATGATCTGATACATGTCCATATTGAATAGCCGGAACACTTAGGATAGCACCTGCCATATCAATTGAAATAGATGGAATAGATATAAACATTTTTAATCCAGTAAGGGAAGACAATGAATTTGCGTATGAAGATGCAATAATATTACCCACTTCAGATAGTGCAGATATATCCATTTCATCAAGTTCCTTATCTTCCTTTTTTCTGCCATATAATATGTTAGTCAAATTTATTGCAGAATCAAGGTCTACAGCAAACATCATGTTTCCAACTATGTCTTCCATCAATTCAAAATAAATGCCTACAACTAAGATTTCTTCTCCTCCCAATATATCAGCAACATCCTTAAATTCCATAATCCGAACATTAGGAACCTTCATATCAATTTTTTTAGATATCATACTTGCTAAAGCTGTTGCTGCATTCCCTGCTCCAATATTTCCCAATTCTTTAAGTATATCTATCATAAAACTATTTAAATTATCAACATTAATAGTCATATTTTTACACCCCTAATACTCAAAGACTCTAAATAGCTGAAGTAATATTATCAATCTATCTCCAACTTTTCCAATCCCCTGTATATAAGATAAATATTCATTCT
>CAYMGW010000088.1:0-8265 GCA_964390085.1 uncultured Tissierella sp. | reverse complement strand
TGAGTTAAATGCATGATGAATCTAAAGGACCTTTAAAGAAAGTAGAAAAAACAATGAAAGGTTTTATTTTGTGGATTGAGATTTTACTGGCAGTTTTTATTGCAGTTACTGTGCTTTTAAGTGGAAAGGACATTGTTGTTCTTATTTATACAGTTTTTGTAACAGAAGCTAGTGCATCCTATGAAATCTTACAAGGTTTATTAGCCCATATACTACTATTGGTGGTGGGTTTAGAGCTGGCACTTATGCTAATTACTCATTCTGCAGGCAATGTTCTTGAAGTAATACTATATGCAATTGCAAGAAAGATGTTGATTAGTAGTTCTAATAGTACAGATATACTTTTAGGTGTAATATCCTTGGCTATTATATTTGCAGTCGATAAATATTTGCATACAAATGATGTTAAGAGGCTATTTTAGGAAATAAAAATACACGAATATATGTCGTGTATTTTTGATTTTGATATTATAGATTAAATTCTTTTTTTAGGAATACGAGAAAATTATCTATAACATTTTCAGTTATCAATTTCCCTTTTTCTGCACTACTAGAAATTGATGTATAAAGGGAGCCAGAATTAGGTATTAGAGTTTTTGAAATTGGATATCTTTGATATTTTGGTACATTATCTAGACCTTCATCAGATAGTAAATCCATTCTCACCAATTCAGGGGAGAAGTACATCATAAGGGATGTCTCTGTTATCGCAGCATGTTCTAAATCCCATCCTTTAAAAGGTCTTTCATCGAATATTATAGGCATAATTTCATCAGAAATATTATCCCACCAACTAGTAAGAATAATTTTTGGGAATTCCTCTTGCTGATCACCTATAACTAAATCTGCAGCTTCAGCTAAGAATGCTTGATTTTCATAATGACTATTTAATAATATTATTTTTTGCCATCCATCTTTAATAAATTCATTTAAAATATCTTTTACTAGTATTACTAATGTATTTCCATTTAAATCAATTGTACCTGGAAAAAGAGGTCCTCCACCACTAGTAGGATTTGACTTATATCCATAGGATATTCTGGGTGCAATATATCCATTTATTTTTTCTGCAAGATTTACGGCAAGATTATTAGATATTATTGAATCTACAGCAAGAGGTAAGTGTAGGCTGTGCTGCTCTGTAGAACCTATAGGAAGAATTAACACTCCATTGGAAGAAGCTTCAGCATATTCTGGCCAAGTTAAGTTTTCGATAAATAATTTATTCATTAAATTTCCTCCTCAAAAAAATTAAGATATTTATAATAATATGTACTAAATTATAGCATAACTTTAACATTAAATTTATTACATTTTTAATTTTCCTTTCTAGTGTCTTTGATTTTATAAAACCATATTATTAGTTCTTTCATTTATAATTTCACTAAATCTAGTAGCTTGCGGAGATGGCAGTAGTTCAAAGGCTTTCAAAACAGATAAACTAAGGGCTGGCATGATTGCCAGCCATTTTAATCATTATACTATATACTAAACTACCACATCTTTCCATAATTTATACTATAATTAAAACCTCGACTCCACATATAGGTATTAAAAGTCATTTCTTTAATATTCATTAACGTATTATGTTTTATCATGCTCATAGGCTTATCTTCGGAATCGTATGTTTCGTTACCTTTTGTATTTTGAATTTCTTCGTGTTGTTTATTATCCTTTATGGTATACATATCTGGAGTGAGTTTAACAAGATTGCTACGGACGTTATCTTGTTCCTGTATTGAACCGTTACTTATCAATGTTCTGAGACAGACCCATAAGCCTGGAGATGTAGCAATTTGTTCCTTCTCTTTAGCTGTGAAGGTTTTCCAAGAATCTTTGACTTGGTTTTTGATTTCCTTTACTGAATCCTGAGAGATTTGATCTGGCATTGCTTTAGGATTTTCTTTAAGCAGCCTTGAATAGGCGACAATCTCACTATATGCTGTTAAGGACATCTCTGTTAGGGGAGGATTACCGGCAATCACTTCTTTACCACGAGTTTTCAACTGATCCTTGATTATCTTTACCGATTCATCGGTGTCAGGAGATTCCTCAAGCCACTCCATTATGGAATCTTCAAGTTCTATCCGCAATTCATTTAAAGAATTCTGATCCATAGTTAATATACTTTTAGCAAGTAATGGATATTGATCGTACCCAGATAGCTCATTTTCTGTACATAAACGCCAACCACTCTTCAATTCATCAAGAATTATACGTTCTTGGGTTGCAGTGAGAGGTGCTCCCAGTGCAAATTCCAAGATGAACATAAAACCCTTGGCATTGGCATCGATTTTGTTTGTCAAATCACGATCATAAATAACCTTAGGATCCTTTGAACTATATCCAGATGCTATAGATGTTATGAATCCCTGCAATAGACCAAGGCCACGATCACGGGAGTAAGAGGATGCTGGTGTGATATATGAAAACCAGATAGCTTGTTGACTATCTTTGATGACTATTCCTGAACCCTTATATTGTTTTTTATCAATTTTATCCGTAATGTCAAAAGTAATCTGACTATTACTATTATTTGAATCCATCTGCCAGTTGGAAGCTTTTACATTGGGATTGTTGTTATTTAGTAGAATGACAAAATCCTTTGCTAAATCTGTAGGACTCTTATCCTTGTCATAGGGAATCATTGCCATAATCAGTTGCTCATCAGTTTTTGCATTATTAATTAACACTGCTGATTCCGTTGCATCAATTTTCCATCCCTGAGGATAATGGAATGAAAAGCTGCCATCAGCCATTGTATATTTTACCCATGATTCCATTGAAGTAGTACTACTAAAATTGCTGGAAAACACTATCGATAATATAATCATAAGGATTACTATCCTTTTCACTATTATCCCTCCTCAACAAACATTTTTAAACTAATACTTGGCAATTATGCCAGCCCCTTTAATAGGATTATTCATTTATTTTGTACTTTTCAAATACTCTTACACCCATTGCAATTGCTTGTTCTCTAGTGGTATTGGCGAAGCCCTCTGCTACTTGGGCAGAAGTTATTGCCTTAGGCATAAAATTACCATCAGTACCTTTTATAATTCCAGTCTTACTCATATACTTAACATGTTCTAAAGCCCAAGTTGAGATATGTTTTTCGTCTTTAAATGTGGGGGCACCATCAGTAGAAAAATCTGCAGTTGGCACCATAATCCTTATGGCACGACTCAGCATGGATGCTACTTGTTCACGATTAATAAGTTTATTTGGTTCGAAAGTTGTAGCAGAAGTTCCAGATGTTATACCTATTTGATAAGCTTTGAGAATTTCTGGATTTTTTGTATCTGTAAATGGATTAGGTACGTTAACATGGGGGGTAAATCCAGTAGTTTTCTCATGTAGTTTAATTGCAACTTCAGCAAATTCTTCTCTAGTAATAGGTTTTGTCATATCTGTACCTTTGAGGGAATCTGGGATTAGTCCGTAGTCTGCAGCCTTTTCAAGTTCAGGTTTAGCCCAGTTTGAAGCATTACTATAAGATTCTACTTTAGTTGAAGCTATATTAGAAAAACCAGAGTGGATATAATTACCAGTGCTAGTTTCTCCTTCAAATAAAACTCTAAAATAATAGACATTTTCTTCTATAACAACTTTATCAACATAATTTTTTTCTACTGGATCTAAGGTATCTGTTGATTGTAAGAGTTTACTGCCTGCCATTGCCATAGAATCAAATTCCTTCTCTGATGCCCATTTTCCATTTCCTACTTTAAAATCAATTCTATGATATACGGGTATATGTTTACTTGCATCTGTAATAGACTGTGGTATTGTCCAATTAAGTTGGAAGTATGGTTTATTGTTCATATCTTTTTTCACTTCAACCTTTAAATTAGTTGGTGGATCGAGTTTTTTTATTTCAGTAGCATTTGCATTTTTACCTATAGCAAATACATCAGAATAAGATGAATACACAGTGGTAAATTCATTAGAATCCGAGTCAAGAGCATATCTCATTCTAAAATAATAGGTATTATTTTTTAAATCAAAGCTGTCTGATGGACCTTTAGTTGGATCCAAATGCCATACAACAAAAAAGTTCTCTGAGTTCCCTTTCTCATCTGTTTGTATATTTGGCATACTCATATAGAAATAACCATGGATTTCATCATTGAAGTTTGGGTCATTTGGTGTTGGACATACATTCCAATTGCTGTCATTTTTCTTCCAATCAAAAAGATAATATAAATTCGCGTAATATTCATAATCTGAATTATTTATACCATGTGTAGCTTGAATTATGCTTGAAGGATTGGTCCATCTAGGCCTTAATATACCATCATCATCTCTCACCGTAAGATTTATAGGTTTTTCAAGAGAAGTTGGTATGGGCTTTTCTGCCTTAACACAGACACCAAAAGCCAACAAAAATACCATAGTAAAGATTATTATTTTTTTAAACATATCTGATACCTCCTTATCATATTTGAAGTACATTTATACACTATTCTAGCTTACTTATCAATGGGATTTGTTTTGAAAAATATCATCTTATTTATAAAAAGGTATGATTATCCATAATAAAATAAGTGCCTACCTGGCACTTATTTTCTCTATTCACCTTTAACTAAAGATATAGTTGAATATCCACTATCGGACCAATCAAATACTATATAATCTCCATTTTCATTGCTAGCTTGATAATTTACATAGCCTCCAGATACAGATTCTGATGGAGATTCAGTAAAACCAGCTTTTTTTAAGTTTTCAATATAATCTAAGGCATCTTCCTTTGTTACATATTCAATATAAACGAATTTATCCTGTGGGCTACTACTGCTTACTTCAATAATTTTTCCTTCTAGCTCTGGAATATCTTTGAAAAAGTCCTTTGGCCAAGGAACATCATCTGTCATATCAATATCTTCTGCCTGGGAAGAGTCACCAGATGAATTTCCATCATTAGAATTTTCTTGGAACATAAATGGTTTATCTGTATAAGAAAGACTTCCTGTACCATCATTGAAGTAAGAGAAAACAACTTCTGAGCCATCTTCATCTTTACCCGAATACATAAATCCATCACCACTGGCAGTTTCAAAGACTGATTCATACTTAAGCTCTTTAATGGATTCAACATATTTTTCAGCAACGTCTTTCTTTAAACTATCAAAAGACAGAAATACAAGGGTTTTATCTTTATCTTCCGTTAACATAATAATATTAGCTTTTAATTCTGGTAAATTACCCATTTTATCCTTTGGCCATTTTAGATTATCACCTACTTTTGTCTCTCCTTGTTCAGTTTTAATTGTAGCTGTGTCCTTATTGATATCTACTTTGCCTCCTGTTGCATCTTCAATAATTTTCTCTGCTATTTTATCTTCAATTTTCTTTTTACATCCAGTAGTTAAGGTTGCCAATATTACTATCAATATGATAGAAATAATAAAAGCTTTGCGTTTCATATTAAATACCCCTTTCATAGGAAATTGTAAAATTAATAGACTGCTATGATTTTATGGATAACCTTAAATATTTATTTAACTAGAGTATTTTTCTGCTAAATCTCCTATAAAAGGTAGTTTAAAATATTCATGTTTATAAGCTTTGAGCATAAGAACTATCCATAAGATTAAGGTTATAAGTGGTAGTATTAATAGTAGCATCCACCCTATAATTGGAATAAAGCTAAGAATTCCATATAATATTGTGAGAACTACTGATAATATTATAGATTGCATAGCATGAAACTTAACAAATTTACTTTCTTTTTCAAGAATGAAGAATATTATACCGGTTATAAATCCTAAAAGATAGGAAAGCATACCTGCTAAATTCTCATCCATACCCAATGAAGATTTACCTTTATTTTCAATATCGCCATTCATTTTGAAGCCTCCTTATTATTTTATTTAATTATTAAGCATTAAAAATATTTATTTGATATTTCATTATACCAACGGAGTAATGAAATAAAGTCAAAAAAACTATCATAAAATTTATATATAAGTAGCTTTGTAAAAGAATTCCACAAACTAATTCAAAACCAGAGCTTATAACTATATAATTGGAAGTATATGGGTATAAATTAAAAAAATAGCTATTGGTTCACAACAATGGAGGGATGTATATGAAAAGTAGGTTTGATGATTTTATAGAAAAAATACCAAAAAGTATACATGATAGAACTAGGACTTTCATAGGTAAAAATGTGGCAGTTTTTATTCCAGATACCTATGTAATTGAAAAAGGTATAATTCATGATGATTATCATTTTGTTATTTTTCATAATACTCCTCCACCAGCAATAATAAACAATAAGGAATACCAACTTAAATGTGGTACCTTATTATGTATGTCACCTGGGGCTGAAATAACTGTAGGAACTACAAAAAATAAGTTAGAAGCCAAATATTTAGCTATTAGTGTCAAAAAAGATTTTTTTGATAAGATTTTTCTGAAGATAGTTGGCAATAAAAAGATGAAACCAGTTATATATGATAATCATTATAGCTATAGAACCTTAGATTTTATTGAAATTTTTATGCAAGAATTTATTTATATAGATGTTCCCTCCTCACTTATGATTGATAGTATAGAAACTCAAATTGCTATACAATTAATAAGAGATATAGGCTTAGATCCCATATTCAATAATACTAACCGCTCCCAAGAAAAATCTTATGTTCAACAAGCAATTAATTATATAGAATCCTATTATAATAGCAATATAACTATAAATGAAATATGTAATGCTATTTATATAAGTCCTTGTCATTTTCAGAGATTATTTAAGAATGCAATGAACAAAACACCATATCAATATATATTGGAAATTAGATTAAAAAAAGCAAAGGAAAAATTAAAGGAAGAAAGCATTTCCATAGCAGAAATAGCTAGACTATGTGGATTTTTAAGTAGTGGGCATTTTTCTACTGTTTTCAAAAAGAGTGAGGGGAAAACCCCTTCAGAATATAGAAATTCATTAAAGCTAGGAGTTAAAGAGGAATAGTCCTTTAACTCTTTTTTGATTGATGATATAATTTGAGTCAAAGTCTGAATATAATTCAGGAGGGGATGGAGTTGAAGACAAAGAAAAATATACTTGTTTTAATGTCTTTATTTATAGTTATTGTACTAATATTTACATCTTCAACTATGTTGGCGGACAATGAAAATAATGTTTCAGAAATTCAAGAAAAACTAGCTAATATTTCTGAAGAGGAAAAAGAAATTTTGGAGTATCTTTTTATTCAAGTTCAAGAAATAGAGGAGATGGAAAGAGAGAATAAGAGGATAAGTGAAGAGATAGCTCTAATGAAGGTAGATATAGAGGGTTTAGAGGAAAAAATAAAAAAAGAAGAGGATAAATATCAAGGAAATCTAGGGGGGCTAGAAAGTATTTTAAAATCTTATCAAAGAATGGGGCCGGGATCTTTTTTAGATATAATATTGGATTCGGATAATCTAACAGATCTTATTAGAAGAATAAACGTAATTAGAGATTTAACTAAGAATACTGGAGAACTCCTAGATAAAATAGAGAAATCTAAAGAAAACTTAATAGTAGAGAAGAATAATTTAGATGAAAAGCTTAAGCATCTAGAAGATAAACAACAGGTATTGAAAGAAACTGTAGCAAAGAAACAAGAATTAGTAAGGGAAAAGGAGGAATATTTAGATTCTCTTGCAGAAGATAAAGAATTATATATAGAACGTTTAGAATATATTTCTATGATAATGAGTGAGCTTAAAGTAATATTTGCGGATTTTACAAAGGAGTTTGGAAGAATTATTGAGGAAGGAAATTTTCCTCAAAATGCAGTAAAAGAAACTATAACATTAGGAGGAATAAAAGGAGTAATTGAAGAGAAGACATTTAATGATATAATTAAAAGTCAAAAGGGGCTTCCACAGATGGAATTTGATTTTTCTCCTGGGAAGATAGAAATGAAGGCTCCTGAGAAAAATCTCACTCTTGAAGGAGAGTTTGTTATCATAGATGATCAAATCCTAAAGTTTGAGGCAGAGAATGGCAGTTTCTATGGTATGCCACTAGAAAAAGGCACAATAGATGAGCTGTTTGAAGAAGGATATTTCATTTTAAATCTTGAACCACTAATAGGTAAGAATGTTTTAAAATCTGTTGAGATTATTGATGGTTATATAGAACTATTAGTCACTCTAAAGCTATTTTAAAATTGGGGGAGATTTTATGATTGAAGCTAAAGATGTTTTTTTAGTATATAGTGATGGAACAGTGGGTTTAAGAGATGTAAATCTAAAAATTGAATCTGGTGA
>CAYMGW010000087.1:0-8377 GCA_964390085.1 uncultured Tissierella sp. | reverse complement strand
GATACAGTAATATGTATGGGTGCTGGAATCACTGCAGGTATTGGTTTCGATAAAGTTAACCAAATGGCAGCTCGAGACAAAAAAGTATTTGGATTTGTAGGAGATTCTACCTTCTTCCATTCTGGAATGACAGGGTTAGTTAATGCAGTATATAATAAGAGCAATATGGTAGTTGTAATCCTTGATAATAGAATTACTGCTATGACAGGTCATCAAGAAAACCCAGGTACAGGTAAGAATATCTCTGGTGTAGAAGCACCAATGATTGATATAGAAGGTCTGGTAAAAGCCATAGGAGTAAAAGAAGAAAATATAAGAGTTATAGACCCATATAAGATGGATGAAAATACAAATGCAGTAAAGGATGCATTAGAAGCCACAGAGCCATTTGTAATTATTACAAAACAACCTTGTGCACTTATTAAGGATGTACAAAAAAGAAGAGCAAATTTACATTGCCAAGTAAATCAAGAAAAATGTAGAAAATGTAAGACTTGTTTAAGAATAGGTTGTCCAGCCATATCTATGAAGGATAATGTAGTTAGTATGGATACTTCAATGTGTAATGGCTGTACAGTATGTTTACAGGTATGTCCATTTAAAGCTATAGAATCTTTTGGAGGAGAGGTGATTTAATTGGCAAAATCTTTACTTTTAGTAGGCGTAGGAGGGCAAGGTACTATTTTAGTATCTAAGATATTATCAGAAGGACTCTTAGAAGAAGGCTATGATGTAAAAATGTCAGAAATCCATGGTATGGCTCAAAGAGGAGGTAGTGTTACTACTCAAATTAGATTTGGAGATAGGGTATATTCACCAACTATAAATCTAGGAGAAGCAGATGTATTAGTATCCTTCGAAAAACTAGAAGCAGCAAGATATATATCTCAATTAAAGAAAGACGGAACATTAATAGTAAACGAAGAAGAAATGTGGCCATTACCAGTATTGGCAGGATTTGAGAAGTATCCTGAAGGGATAATGGAGGAATTAAAGTCTAAAATAGATAATGTAATATCTATAAATGCAAGAGGTATAGCTGAGGAACTTGGTGAGCCAAGATCACAAAATATAGTAATGTTAGGTCTTATAGTAAAAGCATTGGGCTTAGAAAATATAGACTGGAAGAGTAAAATTAAGAAATTTCTTCCAGAAAGAGTCCATGAAGTAAATATTAAGGCTTTTGAAAGAGGAATAAATTTATAAAAATATGAGGGAACACATCTATAGGGAGTGTTCCCTCTTTTATTATGCGAAAGGATTTTTCCTTTCGCATTTTTTGTGCCATAACTAATTTTTATGGCATTATTTTTTATTAAATTTTTGTAACAAAATAAAAAAACAACGAAAACAAAAGAAACACTTAGAAAATTAAAGAGAAAAAAAGATACTTCATTATCCATAATTTATAAATAACCAAAATAAAAGCACATGTGGCTAATGAAGGAAATTTTATAAATTTACATAGGATATAGGAAGAGTATAATTATTTAGTCAAGGAGTGATGAGCTATGGATGAAACTATCAATAAGATTATTAATATTGATAAGGAAACAGTGAGGATGAAGCTAAAAACTGAAGAGATTATAAGAGAGAAGGAGAAGGAGTTAAAAGATACCCTTCAGGATTTAGAAAAGAATTTTATGGAGGAAGGCAGGTTAGAAGGAGAAAGAATTTACAACCAGATTATAAAAAATGGAGAAATAGAAATAGAAAAATTGCAATCTCAGGATATTGAAACATTAAAGAGTATAGATAATGTTTACAGAAAGAACAAGGCTTTATTAACAGAGGCACTATGGAATAGTTTGTTTAGAGGCAAAGAATAGAGGGAGAGTATGAGTAACGAAAGAAGATTTGCAGCTATAAATACTAAAATAAGAGTTTTAAGGGCAAAGTCATTAGATAGAAAAGACTATATAAATCTAATGGAAAAGAAAAATGTAGAGGAGCAAATTGCCTATCTTAAAGAAAATACTGTTTATGGTGAAGAATTAAGTAAAATAGAAGATTTGAATAACATTCAACAAGTAGAAATAGGGTTGGAACGTCGTTTAATAAGTGAATTTAAAAAAATAATAAAGTATTTTACTGATGATTATAGAAAACTATTTAGAACTTTGATGTTAAGATACGAAATTGAAGATTTAAAACTATATTTAAGAGCATTAGAGAGAAAAGAAGATCTTAATAAGATAGAACCCTTAAGTCTGCTAAAGGAAAAATATTACAGCTTTGATTCTGAAAAACTAAGGAGCTCTTCTAACTTGGAAGAGTTTATAGAAAATCTGAAGGGAACCATTTATTATAATGCCTTGAACTCTTATAAAAAAGAAGAACATACAAAGATAATATTTTATATGGAAATGAATCTGGACAGGCTATATTTTAACTCCTTAAAAGCTCAATCTAAAAATTTAAAAAAAGAAGATAGAATAATATTTGAAAAAATTCTTGGGACAAACGAAGATTTACTAAATATCGAGTGGATTTATAGAGGTATTAAATTCTATAATTTACTTCCGGAAGAGCTAATAAACTTTACATTGCCCAATGGATATAAATTCAACTATAAGAAATTAAAAAAAATGTGTTATTCAAGTGAAGAACAATTAAAAGAAATAGTTTTAGAAACTCAATATAACTTCTTATTTGATACGGAAAAAGATGTGGATTTATATATGGAGAGAAGAATTGAAAGATATTTACATTATAGGTTTTTAAATGCTTTTAAAAATGGAAATTTAGATGTAACCTTGCCTATAGCATATATTCATCTTTTAGAGTATGAAATAAGAGATATTATTTCTATATTAGAGGCCAAAAAATATGGATTAACTTTACAAGAAACAAAAGATTACTTAGTAAGGAAAGTCGAAGGAAGTGATGAGTAATGTCTGTTGAAAAGATGACCATGATGAACGTCATTGGAAATATCTCAGATGTAGATAATGTATTAAAAGATATAATTCTATCAGGTGAAGTAGATTTAGTATCTGCATTATCACAAATAGAAGATAATAGCTTTGTCTTTAATATAAAGGATGAAAATTTAGAGAAAGTTATAGATTTAAACTATATTACATCTTTCTCAAATGATAAAAAAGGCTATGAAGAGCTTCTCAAAAAAGGAGAAGAATTAAAGCAAATTTTAAATATAACCTCTAATTATATGGAGTCTAATCTTAAAGATAATATAGATATATTTAAGATATCTGAAGAATTAAATAATATATACGAAGAAGTAACGGAACCTAGTGAAAGACTAAAAATTGCCCAAGAGGAGCTAGAAAGAATTGAAAATTTTAATAAGAATTTCTCTGAAATTAGAGACATCAATATTCCAATAGAGGATTTAAGGAGCCTTTCCTATTTTGATTTTAAATTTGGCATCCTAACTAGGGAAGATAGAATAAAGCTTAAGAAAAATTATGAGAATATCTTAGCTATTATCTTACACACTGGAACGGGAAAAGAAGGAGAAGTCTATGTAGTCATATATCCATCAAGTATAAGGGAAGAGATGAATAGAATCTTGAGATCCTTAAATTTTAAAGAAGTACAAGTGCCGGAGGAATATAAGGGTACACCTATGGAGATGATTAAATCCTTAAAAGATAAAAAAGAAAAACTAGAAAAAGACATAGTTTCTTTAGAGGGAACACTATCAAGCTTAAAAGAAAATCATAAAGATAAAATCATATCTGCAGTAAATCAGCTAAAAACAAAGGAAAAAATAGAAGATATTAAAGAAAAACTAGCTAGATCCAATAAATTCTTCTATCTTTCAGGTTGGGTGTCTAAGAAAGATAAGGAAAAGCTGGGGGGAACTCTTAAGGGATATAAGGATATATTGATAATGTTTAAGGATGAAACTGATCTTACACCTCCTACGAAACTTAAAAACATCTGGCTTTTTAAACCCTTCGAATCCTTGGTTAAAATGTATGGAATTCCTTCTTATAACGAGTTAGACCCTACACCCTTTTTATCTCTTTCATATATGTTTTTATTTGGAGCCATGTTTGGAGATTTAGGACAAGGGTTGGTATTGCTTTTAGCAGGAATATTATTAGGACGTAAAAATAAAATGTTTGGTGGACTATTGGGTCGTCTTGGACTTAGCTCCATGGTATTTGGAACTTTATATGGAGCAGTATTTGGAATTGAAACCATTATACCAGCCCTACTCATCAAGCCCTTTGAAAACATTAACACTGTCTTAGTATCAGCCATATTCATAGGTATAGCTCTTATACTTATATCTTATATCTATGGAATGATTAATAGCATCAAAAGAAAAGATATGGAAGATGGATTATTTGGTAAAGAAGGCTTAGCGGGATTCTTATTTTATCTATGCTTACTTATTTTAATAGGTGGAAATCTTCTAAAGAAACCAATACTTTCCATGGAGGTAGGTGTAGTAATTATCCTACTATGCATGACTGTCATGATATTTAAACAGCCATTAACCCATTTAATAAAGGGAAAGCGCCCACTTCATGGTGAGGATATTACTGGATATTATATAGAATCTGTATTTTCTATTATAGAGACATTACTCAGTATGTTAAGTGGTACAGTATCTTTCATTAGGGTAGGAGCATTTGCTTTAACTCATGTTGGTTTGTTTATAGCCTTTGAGACTATAGGACATATGATAGGAACTACTGCCGGCAATATTATAGTACTCATTATAGGTAATATTGTTATCATAGGTATGGAAGGACTTATAGTGTTTATCCAAGGTCTAAGACTTCAATACTATGAGCTATTCAGTAGATATTATAAAGGTGAAGGGAAAGAATTTAAACCTGTAAATATTAAATAATTAGGAGGAATTAAAATGCAATTTATATTAATATCAACAACTTTAATGGTTTTATTAACTATAGGAACTGGAATTTTCATGATTTACAAGAATGTGGAAAGTAATAGAAAGACTCTCAAAAAGATTTTGAGGACAAACCTATATGTATTTTTACCAATACTTGCTGCAGCTATAATTACTTTAGTACCAGGAGCAATAAATGCTGCTGAAACGACTAGTGCGTCATCACCATCAGGCCTTGGATTTATTGCGGCAGCATTATCAACAGGTTTAGCAACTGTAGGTGCTGGATATGCAGTTGCCGTAGTAGGGTCTTCAGCTCTAGGAGCTGTTTCTGAAGACTCAAGTATATTAGGTAAGACCTTAATATTTGTAGGTCTTGCAGAAGGTATTGCCATCTATGGTCTTATAGTATCTATTCTAATTCTTGGAAGGTTATAATATGAAATCTTTTCTAATCAGTGATAATAAGGATACAATCATAGGCCTTAGATTAGCTGGAATAGAAGGAATTCTGGCAGAAACAAAGAAAGAAGTTGAATTTTATTTTTCTAAGGCTGCCCAAGACCCTGATATTGGAATTATCATTATAACAGAAAAAATATTTGAAGAAATGAAGGAAGAGGTACTAGAGCTTAAAAGAACTGGAAATTCCAAACTTATAACTACTATTCCAGATAGAACTGGCCTAAGGGATAAAAACTTTATAATGAGATATATAAAAGAATCCATAGGCATAAAAATTTAGGTGGTGATTAGATGATTACTCTTGATGATAAATTGGATATCTTCTATAAGGTAGTATTTAAAGAAGAAGAGGAAAAATGCAAAAAAAGATTAGAAGAATTAGAGGCAAAGAATAGCCATATATTAGAAGAGAAAAGAATAGAACTGGCAAAAAAGAAAGAAGAAACAATAAATAGAAGAAAAATCCTAGCAGAGACACAGAAAAATGAAATGATTTCCAAGGCTACAGGGGAAAATAGGGGAAAAATTCTTGAAAAAAGGGAAGAAACTTTAAAGGATTTAATATCTTCTTTAGAAAATAGAGCCAAGGAGTTTGTATTATCTAATGATTATAAGGATTATCTCCTTAATAAAATTGAAAAAGAGATCAAAGAAATAGATGAAAAAGAAATAATCATAGGCCTAAGGGAAAAAGATAAAATAAATCTAGAAGATTCCATTTTCAATTTAGGTAAGGAGAATAATAAAATTATATACTTTGATATTGTTAAATCAGATATAATTGGAGGATTTATTTTATCAGATAAAGATAGGAGTTATAATCTAGACAATAGCTTTAAGACTATTATTGAAGAAAATAGATACCTAATAGGTAAAAGATTATACTTATCTCTAGAAAAGACAGGTGGTTTAAATGGATAATTTAACAGGGAAAATAGCTATGATAAATGGTCCAGTAATACTTGGAAAAAATATGACTGGATTTAAGATGAGAGAAATGGTACTAGTAGGGGATAAGAAACTAATCGGTGAAATTATATCCATAGATGGGGACAATGGTACAGTACAAGTATATGAGGAAACAGAGGGGCTAAAAAGAGGAGAAAAGATAATATCAACTGGTAAACCACTTTCTCTAAAGCTAGGACCAGGTATGCTTGGTAATATGTTTGATGGTATCCAAAGACCACTAAAGAAAATAAGAGATGATTTTGGTAGTTTTATCCCAGAAGGCATAGGGCTTATATCTATAGATGAAGAGAAACTATGGGAAGTAAAATTAAATGTGCAAGTGGGAGATGAGCTAAAAGAGGGAGAAATATTCGGTACTGTACAGGAAACCTCCTTGATTACTCACAAACTTTTAGTTCCTGTAGGATTAGAGGGTAAAGTCCTTAAGGTAGTCAAAAATGGGAAATACAATATTGAAGAAGAATTGGTCCAAATAGAAGATGATAAAGGGAATAAGCATTCCCTCAAAATGTATCAAGAATGGCCAGTTAGAATTCCAAGACCGACGACAGAGAGACTACCTATAGACAAGCTATTAGTTACTGGACAAAGAGTATTAGATATATTCTTTCCCATAGCTAAGGGTGGAACAGCTGCAATACCTGGTGGATTTGGTACAGGAAAGACTATGACTCAGCACCAATTAGCTAAATGGTCAGATGCAGATATTATAGTCTACATTGGCTGTGGTGAAAGAGGAAACGAAATGACAGAGGTACTAGAAGATTTCCCAAAACTTATAGACCCTAAAACTGGTAAACCTATAATGGAAAGAACAGTCCTTATAGCCAATACATCTAATATGCCAGTAGCTGCAAGGGAGGCTAGTATATATACAGGAATCACTATGGCAGAATATTTTAGGGATATGGGTTACCATGTGGCAATAATGGCAGATTCTACATCCCGTTGGGCAGAAGCCCTAAGGGAGATATCAGGAAGACTAGAGGAAATGCCGGCAGAAGAAGGGTATCCAGCATATCTACCATCAAGACTCGCTCAGTTCTATGAAAGGGCAGGATATGTAAAGTCTCTTTCTGGTAATGAAGGTTCTGTAACTATAATAGGAGCAGTTTCTCCAGCAGGAGGAGATTTCTCTGAACCAGTCACAGAAAATACTAAGAGATTTGTCAATGTATTCTTAGGATTAGATAGGGAATTGGCATATTCAAGACATTATCCAGCTATCAATTGGCTAAATAGCTATAGTGGATATATGGAAATGCTAAAGACTTACTACGAAATGGAATTAAATGAAGAGGTAGAAGGACTTCGTGGAAAGATGCTAAGACTTTTATTTGAAGAAAGCAGACTTCTTGAAATAGTTCTTTTAGTTGGAGAAGATGTTTTACCAGATGACCAAAGATTAATCTTAGAGATTGCAAGGGTAATTAAGATAGGATTTTTACAACAAAATGCATTTCATAAGGAAGATACTTATGTGCCATTAAAGAAGCAATTAGAAATGTTAAAGACCATAGATTTACTATACGAAAGAGGACTGCAGGCCATAAAGAAGGGTATCCCTATTTCTAAGGTTAGAAATGGAGAGCTTTACGGTGAAATTATAAAGATGAAATACTCTATACCTAACGAAGACATAGGTAAAATAGAAGAACTCAAAAATATGATAAACGATTTTTACAATAAATTAGAATTAGATTATTCTAAATAGTAGGTGAAGTTATGAAAAAGGAATATTTAGTATTAGATAAAGTTGAAGGGGCTCTTATAGAGCTATCAAAGGTTCATGCAGTTGGATATGGAGAAATAGTACAGGTAGAAAATAACTTAGGTGAAAAGAAGCTAGGTAGAGTTATTAAAATAGATGGAGACAAAGTAGTAGTACAGGTCTTTGGTTCTACTCTAGGACACTCAGTAGAAAACACTAAGGTAAGCTTTGAAGGTAGACCCTTTGAAATTCCATTATCTAAGGATATACTAGGAAGGACATTCAATGGTGTAGGTATGCCTATAGATAATGGTGGAGATATATATGCAGATAAATTTTATAATGTAAATGGTAGACCTATAAATCCAGTATCAAGGGAATATCCAAGGGAT
>CAYMGW010000086.1:4958-8426 GCA_964390085.1 uncultured Tissierella sp. | reverse complement strand
TAATTCTAAATTTTTAATAACTTCATTTAAGAAAGTAATTCTTTTGTTTAGACTATCTAATAAAGTAACCTTAAGTTCATTATTGAAAATCTTAAGAGGTAATCCTGGAAATCCTCCGCCTGTACCTATATCTATTACTTTTTTGTTTCCATCAAATAACTTTGTAACTATAGGTGTTAAACTATCCAAAAAATGTTTTATATCAATCTCAACATCATCAGTAATAGCAGTAATATTTATTTTTTCATTCCACTCTTTTAGTAAATCTTTATACTTGATGAAATGCTCTTTTTGTTCTTCATTTAGCTCAATCCCTAAATCTTCTACACCTTTTAACAAGGTTTCAATATTACTCATCTATCCCTACCCTTTCTCCTCTTCTTTTTTGCTCTAAATAAATTAATAATACATTTATATCTGAAGGTGAAACTCCTGATATTCTAGAAGCTTGTCCAACAGAATCAGGTTTTATATTATTTAATTTTTGTTTTGCTTCATTGCTTAAACCCTTTATTTCATTATAATCAATATCTTGGTTTAATTTTTTATTCTCTAATTTTTTAAACTGCTCTATTTGAATCATTTGTTTCTTTATATAGCCTTCATATTTAATTTGAGTCTCTACTTGAAGTCTAATTTCCCTTAGTAAATCAGGTCTCTCTGGATCAAGTACTGATAAAATATCATAACCTAATTCAGGTCTTTTTATTAAATCATAAATAGTTGTAGGATTATTTATTGGCGCACTATTTAGACTCTCTATTATATTATTATTTTCTGTAGTTGGATTTATCTGTACTTTTTTTAGTCTTTCAAGTTCTTTTTCTATAGATTCTTTTTTCGCAAGGGTCTTTCTATATCTTTCATCTGTTACTAATCCTATTTTATAACCACGCTCTGTAAGCCTCAAATCCGCATTATCTTGTCTTAAGGTAAGTCTATATTCAGCTCTTGATGTCATCATCCTATAAGGTTCATTTGTGCCCTTAGTAACCAAATCATCGATTAGTACTCCTATATATGCCTCTGACCTGTCAAGTATAAAAGGTTCCTCACCCTTTATGTTCAATACTGCGTTTATTCCTGCAATTAAACCTTGAGATGCTGCTTCTTCATATCCTGATGAGCCATTTATTTGGCCTGCAAAGAAAAGATTATTTATTTCTTTATGCTCTAATGTTCTCTTTAATATTGTAGGATCTATTGAATCATATTCAATAGCATATGCAGATCTCATGAATTTTACATTTTCAAGTCCTACAATTTCCTTATACATTTCTAATTGAACTTCCTCTGGTAATGTAGAACTAACTCCCTGTACATACATTTCTTTAGTGGATAATCCTTCTGGTTCTATAAATACCTGATGTTTATTTTTATCAGAAAACCTTACAACTTTATCTTCAATAGAAGGACAATATCTAGGTCCTATCCCATCAATATCACCTGCATACATAGGTGAACGATGTAAGTTATTTCTTATAATTTCATGCATTTTTTCAGTAGTATAAGTTAAATAACAAGGAACTTGTTCCCTGTCAAATACCTTATCCATATTTAAGAAGGAAAAAGGTATAACTTCCTTATCTCCAGGTTGAATTTCCATCTTTGAATAATCTATACTATCTCTATGAACTCTAGCAGGAGTACCTGTCTTAAGCCTTCTTAAATTAAATCCCTTTTCCTTTAGAGAATCTGACAAAAGTAAGGAAGGAAACATTCCATCAGGTCCTGATTCATAGTTAACTTCTCCCATGAAAACCCTACCTCTTAGATAAGTCCCCGTAGCTAAGACAACAGCCTTACAATTGTAAATAGCACCAGTCCTAGTTAAAACTCCTTTTACCCTATTATCTTCCAATAATATATCTATTATTTCTCCCTGTCTTAGGGTTAAATTAGGTTCATCTTCTAATACCTTTTTCATTTCAGTATGATACATTTTTTTATCTGCCTGAACTCTTAAGGAATGAACTGCTGGTCCCTTAGAAGTATTTAACATCCTAGACTGTATAAAAGATTTATCTATATTTAAAGCCATCTCTCCACCAAGGGCATCTATTTCTCTTACTAAATGTCCCTTTCCTGTACCCCCTATATTAGGATTACAAGATAAAGCTACGATGGAATCTAAGCTCATTGTCATTATCATAGTATTCATGCCCATCCTACTACTTGCTAAAGCTGCCTCAACACCTGCATGACCCGCACCTACTACTATAACATCATATTCTCCTGCAAAATATTTCTTTACTTCTTTCATAATTTTCACCTTTCTATTTTCCTATACAAAATTCAGAAAATATCTTATCTAAAATATCTTCTCCAATTGTATCACCAGATATCTCGCCTAAGTTCTCCCAACAATTTTTTAAATCTACTTCTATGCAGTCTATTGGTACATTTCCTTTTATATCTTCTACTGCTTGGCTTATATTTTCTAATGCCTTAATTAATTGATTTTTGTGTCTTACATTAGTAACTACAGTATCTGAATAAACCTCGACTTCTCCACTATAAAACATATTTTTTATGTTTTTCTCCAATAAATCTACACCTATACCAGATGTAATAGATGTGGTTATTATCTCCTTATTATTTACAATGGACTTTAAATAAGCTACATCATATTTAGTAGGTAAATCTGTCTTATTTAAAAGGATTATACTTTTCTTATTTTTTATTAGCTCTATTATCTCATAATCTTCATCAGATAATTCCCTTGAAGCATCAAATACAGCTATAATTAAGTCTGCTTTTTCCACACTTTCCTTAGCTTTATCTACTCCAATTTGCTCAACAACATCCTCTGTACTTCTTATTCCAGCAGTATCTATTATTCTAAGTGGTATCCCATCAATATTTACATATTCCTCAATAATATCCCTTGTTGTACCCGGTATATCTGTTACTATAGCTCGATTTTCTCTAAGCACTGCATTTAATAATGAGGATTTCCCCACATTAGGCTTGCCAAGTATTACTGTATTTAATCCATCTCGAAGTATTTTACCTCTATCTGCTGTAGATAGAAGCTTTTCTATCCCTTCTTTTACCTTGTTTCCACTGTGTTCTAAATCTTCATACGTGACTTCTTCAATATCTTCATCTGGAAAATCTATGGAAACTTCTACATGAGCGATCATCTCTAACAATATATTCCTTATTTCTTTTATCTTTTTAGACAACGAACCTTCCAGTTGATCTAATGACGCCTCAAAGCTTTTATCAGTCTTAGCCCTAATCATATCTATTATAGCCTCTGCTTGTGACAAATCTAATCTTCCATTTAAGAAAGCTCTTTTTGTAAACTCACCTGGTTCGGCTAATCTTGCACCATTGTTTAATATTAGTTCTAAAACCTTTCTTACAGAAATAATACCACCATGACAATAAACCTCCACCATATCTTCTCTGGTATAAGTATGGGGACCTTTCATATATGATATCAATACTTCATCAATTAGT
>CAYMGW010000086.1:0-4948 GCA_964390085.1 uncultured Tissierella sp. | reverse complement strand
ACTAATTTTCTATTATAATCATAATTTAATTCTTCAACTTTACTGCCTTTGAATATAGTATTTGCAATACTTAATGCATTTTTCCCACTAATTCTTACTATACCAATACCTGCTTCTCCAATAGCAGTAGAAATAGCAGCAATAGTCATAATATCACCTCTTCTAAATCTATATATAAAGGTTAACTTCAACTTAATTAAAATTATAGCCTTTGTTAACTCTATTTAATTGTAATATATCATTAATAATAAAAAAATAAAATAACTTTTAATCTAATATTTATTGTTCCAAATTCATGAATTTATATAAATTTTTGTAAATTTTCTCCTATCATAAGAGAAACCCAGTATTATACTGGGTTTTTATCTTTATCTTGATTGAATAACTACTCTTCTATAAGGTTCTTCTCCTTCACTATAAGTAGTGATTCCTTGAATATTTTGTAGGGCAGAATGTATAATTCTTCTTTCATAAGGATTCATAGGTTCTAGTTTTATAGGCCTTTTAACATATTTAGCCTTTTCAGCCATTTTATTTGCTAATCTTATTAAAGTTTCTTCTCTCTTAGCCCTATATCCTTCTGCATCTAGTACAACTTTAATATAATCATCCTTATTCTTATTTACAACTAAGCTTAGTAAATACTGAATAGAATCAAGGGTATTACCTCTCTTGCCTATTAATATACCCATATCAGTAGAGCTAATATCTTTTATATCTATTATTAGGCTATCCCCTTCTCTTTTAACTACATTAACTGCAGAAATATTCATTGAGTTTAATACTTTAGATAAAAAATTGTCTGCTATTTCAATAGGGTCATATATAACAGAAACCCTAACCTTTGCATCTTTTCCGCCAATTAAACCAAATAAACCTTTACTTGGCTCTTCGACTATTTCTATTTTAACATCATCTTTATTTGCATTCAACTCTATTAAAGCCTCTTTTATTGCCTCATCAACGGTTTTTGATACCTTAATAACGGACCTCATGACTTTAATTCTCCTCCTTAATCTTACCTAAAGATCTATTGGAAATTAACTGTTGTACAATTGAGAAAACATTACTTACTACCCAATATAATGCAAGTCCAGCTGCAAATCCCCTTGCTGCCATAAAGATCATTATAGGTAAAAACATATTCATCATTCTTTGTGTAGCCTGAGCTTGAGGATCTGTGCCTGCTGTAGCTGCCATCATAGTTTTACTTTGTAAAAAAGTTGTTGCTGCAGCTAATAATGGTAAACCCCATAGATAAGGATCTGGATTATTTAAATTTTTAATCCAAAAAAATGTTTTATTCATAGCTTCATAAACTGCTGGATCCTTAAAAGCAAAAGTGGCAGGATTACCCATTACTTTAAAAAATGCAAGAATGATAGGAAGTTGAATTAAAAGTACTAAACATCCAGAAGCTGGATTATACTTGTGTTCCTTATATAATTCCGCCATTTTTGCCTGCATTGTCTGTGGATCACTTTTATATTTATTTTGAATTTCTTTCATTTTTGGTTGGATTTCACTCATCTTCTTTGAAGATTTACTTTGATGTAAACTAACAGGTAAAAGTATAAGTTTAAATATTATAGTTGTTATAATTATAGCCATTGCATAAAAAGAAAAATTTGCCGGCTCTGTACCAATCCTAGAAACCATATCATAGGTAAACTTTAGAAGCCCACCTAATATATTACCTAAAAAAGCAGTCATTTATAAACCCCCTATCATTTAAGCGGATCATATCCTCCTTCATTAAATGGATGACATTTTAATATTCTTTTTACAGTTAAATAAGTTCCTTTTAAAAACCCATATTTATTATAAGCTTGTATAGAATACTCTGAACAAGTAGGATAAAATCTGCAGCTTTTCCTAGTCAGGATATATTTAGATATAATATTCTGATAAAATTTAATTAAAAAAATAGCCAATCTAGTCATTGCCATCACTTTGACTTGTCAATACACCTGCTAATTTTAGAATATGAAGCATTGCACTTTCTAATTCTTTATATGAAATATTTACTACATTTCTTTTTGGTATAAAAATTAAATCATAATTACTCTTTATACCCTTGAAATTTAGCCTATAGATTTCTTTCATTCGTCTTCTTATTTTATTCCTAATAACTGAATTTCCAATTTTCTTAGTAATAGAATAACCTACTCTAGTATTTCCAATATTATTCTTCTTTACATAAAGGACTAAATTTCTATTCCAATAATTCTTTCCACCACTATAGACTTTCTTAAACTCCATATTACTTCTCAATCTATAAATCTTATTCATTGCATTTGCTCCCTTTATTCAAGTAAATGGCCTTCAATAATAAAGCTTTGAAATAACTTCAAATAGTAGAACTTTCTTATTCGTTATAAAAAGGCCACCTTATTAGCGGCCTTATGCAGTTAATTTCTTTCTACCTCTTCTTCTTCTTGCTTTTATAATTTCTCTACCTGATCTAGTTTTCATTCTTTTTCTAAATCCATGCTCTCTACTTCTTTGTCTTTTTTTTGGTTGATAAGTTCTTTTCATTTAGAAACACCTCCTTCGATAATATACCTTCAGAAATATATAAATAATATAGAGTTTTCCCATAAGAAAACATAAATACTACTAATGATTATATTTATTTGAAGTAAATATGTCAAGAAATTTCAATAAAACTAAAGCTATAAAAAGTTATTAACAATTTATTTAACTTGTGGATAATTTTGTTGAATATATTTTCTTTTTTTGATATTATTAAATAGCATGTGGATATTATTTTAAATCTATCAATATTAAAAAGTTATTCACATTTTGTGGATAGTATGTGCATAACTTTTAATAATATTTTAAAAATTTATTAAAATAATGTATTTATCTAATTTTTTGTCCACATTTTAATTTTTTTTACTATGTTGATAAGTTGATATTTATATTTACTATTTTATTAATCACATTTTATTAATAGTTTATCCACAAACATTCTTTTCCAAACTTAATTGTTTTTTACATATATATTTTTGATTTTTTGTTGATAACTATGTTTATAACTTTTATAAATAAGTTTATTTTTTTTTCTATTGGCAATAATTTTAATGAATAGGAGGTATAGAAATGGCTTCAAGTTTAGATAATATTTGGAATGAGGTTTTAAACCTAATTAAAGTTGAATTAACTGAAGTTAGCTTTAATACTTGGCTAAAAACAATAGAGCCTATTAGTATTTCTTCTGGAAAAGTAATTCTAGCGGCACCAAATGAATTTACTAAGGGTATTTTAGTAGGTCGATATTTGAATTTAATAAAAAATGCTTTTTCTCATGTTACTGAAGAAGAATTTGATATTCAATTTATTATACCTGGAGAAGAATATTCTCTAAATATGGGACAACCCATAGTACAGGAAACAAACGATAATAATCAAAGATCACAATTAAATCCTAAATATACTTTTGATACTTTTGTAATAGGTAATAGTAATCGATTTGCCCATGCCGCTTCTTTAGCAGTAGCTGAAGCACCAGCACAAGCATATAATCCTTTATTTTTATACGGAGGAGTAGGACTTGGAAAAACTCACTTAATGCATGCAATTGGTCATTATACACTAAGTCAAAATCCCAATTCAAAAGTAGTCTATGTTACATCGGAAAAATTTACAAATGAGCTTATCAATTCTATAAGGGAATATAGAAATGAAGAATTTAGAAATAAATATAGAAATGTAGATGTTCTATTAATAGATGATATTCAATTTATTGCAGGTAAAGAAGGAACCCAAGAAGAATTTTTCCATACATTTAACGCCTTACACGAGGCTAATAAACAAATAATCATATCTAGCGATAGACCACCTAAGGAAATTCCTACATTAGAAGATAGACTTAGATCTAGATTTGAATGGGGATTAATTGCTGATATTCAACCACCAGATCTAGAAACTAGAATCGCCATACTTAGAAAAAAAGCTAATGTTGAAAATATTAAAGTTAGTGATGATGTGATGCTTTACATCGCTTCTAAAATTCAGTCCAACATTAGAGAGCTTGAAGGGGCATTGATTAGAGTAGTAGCTTATTCTTCTCTAACAAATAGCGAAGTCACTGAAGAGCTAGCTGAAGAAGCTTTAAAAGATATACTATCAAACAATAAATCAGTAGAGATTACTGTTGAACTAATAAAAGAAATAATAGCAAAAAATTTTAAAGTTAAAATTGATGATTTTAATTCCAAAAAGAGAACTAGAGCCATAGCATATCCTAGACAAATTGCTATGTATCTAACTAGAGAATTAACAGATTTATCATTACCTAAAATAGGAGAAGAATTTGGAGGTAGAGATCATACAACTGTTATACATGCATATGACAAGATAAGCACAGATATAAATGAAAATCCAGAATTAAAGAGAAAAATTGATGGTATAGTAAAAGAATTAAAAGGATAATTTACTAATTTATGTGGATAAATTTAATACTTTTAAAATACTTATCCACATGTTATTAAATCATTAAATTATTTTATATTCTATCTATAAGTGATTATCCACATAATAACAGCCCCTACTACTATTACTACTATATCTTTTATATTCTTTCTATATCTTGGAAAAAGAGGAGGTCTAAATAAATGAAAATAAAAATAAACCAAAAAGATTTAGCTAAACATATAAATATTGCACAAAAAGGCATATCATCAAGAACTACTTTACAAATATTAGATGGAATATTATTAGAGGCATATAAAGATAAATTAAAACTTACAGGAACAGATTTAGAAATAAGTATAGAAACATATGTAGATTGTGAAATAGAAAAAGAAGGTTCTATTGTAGTTAATTCTAGAATATTTGGGGATATAATCAAAAAACTTCCAGATTCCCCTATATATATAAATGTTGATAACAATAATATTAATATTAAATGTGAAAACTCAGAATTTAATATATTAGGTAATTC
>CAYMGW010000085.1:4961-8450 GCA_964390085.1 uncultured Tissierella sp. | reverse complement strand
TCAATCAATGAATTACCTGTATCCGTTAATGCTATAAAAGATGAGCTTTCATTATTTAGATGAACTGTTACATTTAACAACTCCTTTTCCCTAGATATCTTCTCCTGATAGTAATGCACCATATTTTTAATCATAATTCCCCCTAATACTATTCCTAATATTATGTATTTTATAGGAAATTTACCTGATAGATATTCCGGTTTAAATAATACATTGTAATAATTATTAGTAAAATAATAAGTACCAATACTAGCTCCAGCAAAGATGAAGGATATAACATAAAATGCAGATACTTGTTTTAGATATAAAACTAGAGAGCTGGAATTATATGCTAATTTTACTATTATAAAAGATATAATCATTTTCATATAAAAGTTTGTAAGAAAAGCTAAGGATGGAAAAAATAAAACAAAAGGATAAAAAGCAGTTATGGTTGCAGTAATTAAAATTCTACCCCTAGTTGTTTTTGTTCTAGTGATTACCCTTGTGCTTTGTAATATGGCATAATTTATGATAAAATTTTCAATAAACAAATATTCTGCTATTACATACAAAGGAATACCTCCTTTGATTTATTTTATTCCTTAATAAAGATTATAGGACATAAAATCTAAATTTTTTGTCACTTTATGAACAAAATAAAAAAACGTATCTCGTCAATAAGATACGTTTTTCGTAGTTTTATTATAATTCTTTTTTATCTCTTCTCCTGAGGAAAATTGGAATATCTAATTCTTCATCCTCAAGAGTAGCTGCTGCTTCATTTCCTGCAGTTTTGTTAATGTTAATATTGTTTGTTCCTGGTTTTGTAATGTTTTTATCTACAGGTATAGTGTCAAATCCTGTTGCAATAACAGTTATTTTAATTTCATCTTTTAAGCTATCATCTATACCTGCACCAAATATTATATTTGCATCCTTATCTACAGATGCTCTAATTAAATCTGCAGCTTCATTAACTTCAAAAATACCTAAATCTTCTCCACCTGTAATATTCAGTAGTACAGATTTTGCACCTTCTATAGATGTTTCTAATAAGGGAGATTTTATTGCTTGTTTTGCAGCTTCTGTAGCTCTATTATCGCCTGCAGCTCTACCAATACCCATATGTGCAATACCTTTATCATGCATTATTGTTTTAACATCTGCAAAGTCTAAGTTTATAAGATTTGGAACTGCTATCAAATCTGATATCCCTTGAATACCTTGTTTAAGTACTTCATCTGCCATAATAAATGCTTCAACCATAGTAGTCTTTTTGTCTGAAACTTGAAGTAGTCTATCATTTGGTATTGTAACTAAAGTATCTACTTTGGATTTTAATTCTTCTATTCCCTGCTCAGCATGCTTTAACCTTCTAGGCCCTTCAAAGGTGAAAGGTTTTGTGACTACACCTACCGTAAGAATACCTAATTCCTTAGCTATTTCCGCCACAATTGGTGCTGCACCTGTACCAGTTCCACCACCCATTCCTGCAGTAATAAATATCATATCTGCTCCTTTAATAGCTTCCATGATATCATTTCTATTTTCCTCTGCAGCTTTTGCTCCAATATCTGGATTGGCACCAGCACCCAAACCTCTAGTTAACTTTTCTCCTAATTGAAGCTTTATTTCTGCCTTTGAAGAATATAACGCTTGTCTATCCGTGTTTAGTGCAATAAAATCAATACCTCTAACTCCATGCTCCACCATTCTATTTACAGCATTATTTCCTCCACCACCCACACCGATAACTTTTATTTTAGCAAATTGATCTACATCAACATCAAAATCAAACATTTCTTCTCCCCCTTGTCTTATTGTAGATAATCTTATATTTAATATAGTTTTTAATATAATAGTTAATTAGATTCTTTTCTTTTAAACAATAAAATCCTTCTTATTTTCGCAAAGTTTTCAAAGAGTCTTCCTCCGAAAGTAAATATAGCTGCATAGTATAGAGGTACTCCTAATCTATCACCTAAATAAGCAAGAAACGCTGCTAAAGCTGCATTCCCAAAAAAACCTGAAATAAATATATTTATATTGAAGTTTTTTTCAAGATTAGACCTTATACCGCCAAATACTGAATCTAAACAAGCTAATATTGCTACAGATATATAGAGTGAATATGATGTATTATAGGTATATGGAAGAATAAAGCCTATTATAGCCCCTATTAAAATTCCAATTAGTGCAAAAAACAATTTAATCACCCTCTCCTATTGGTTTAGCATATCTAAAGTTAAATATTCCCGTATATGCTGGGATTACTATTGAATCTTGTACTTCTGCTTCGAAACCTATTTGATATACGTTTTTCAATATATCACCATAGGTTCCAGGTGCAATAACAGAAGCATAGAGTAATTTAGGATCTCCAATAGCTTTAATAATAAAGGGAGTTCCAGAGCTTCTTCCATTTATCCTGATAATAGGTCCTCCACATTTTATTTCCGATGTAGAAAGCACTCTTTCATCATTTATACTTATGGCTTCTGCACCTGCTATTCTTAAATCGTTTAAAATATTTAATATGTCTACATCATGAATCACATCATCATTAATATCAAAGCCTACCACTCTTTCTTCCGGATTATCATACATAGTAATAACTATTCCTGGCCCCTTCAAAGCCGTTTGTCCAGAATGTACTTTGTTATATTCAATATCTTTTAGCAGAATATCAATTATATTATCGTCACCTTTTGCAATATTTTCAAGTAACTGTAATTCCTCTTCTTTCACATTAATCATCTTGTTTAATTCAGAAATTTCGTTATTAATTGAAACAATTTCAGCTTTTGTAGCTTGCAATGATTTAAGAGTTACTGGAGCATATGTTTCAAGCTTCATTTTTATTTGAGTAGCAATAAAAATACCTACTATAATGCTGAATAAGGTTAGGATGATTTTAGGATTATCTTTTTTCATAATAATCACCCCTATTGGTTTACATTTTCTTCAACTGGATTAGAATAGATAAATTCCTTAATTTTTCTATACTTTGGTACAGTAATATTAGATTCTTGATTTACTTGAACAAGATAATCGTAATCTCTCAGCTGTGTCACGATTCCTCCCTTGATGTTTAAAGCTGACTCCAATGTCTCTGGTTTACCAATAGCTTTAATAACAATTGGTGCACTAGTTGATACTCCATTAATTTCGATATGATTCCCTGCCTTTTCTATTTCTGTAAAGGCTGTATACCTTTGGTCATTAATAGATATAGCTTCGGCATCAGCCGCATTCAAAACAGATATTACTTGAAGTATTAAATCTAATTCATCTACTATACTATATCCTTCACCAAATTCTAAATCTACAGGTGGATCATTTATTTCCATTACAATTCCAGGTCCTTCTAAATCTAAATATCCTGCAAGCATTCTATATTTCATTGTATCATTATATAGATTTTCTGCATATACATTTTTATCTACTTCACCCTTTTCATATTGCTTTATTTTAGTTTCTAGTTCTTCGATTCTTTTAGATTGGGAT
>CAYMGW010000085.1:1280-4951 GCA_964390085.1 uncultured Tissierella sp. | reverse complement strand
TGAGCCTTCTTAAGTTCTACAGCTAATTGTTGTGCCCTTTGGGTAGGTAGAATCCCTTCACCAACAGTTTTATTTATGGTTTTAAACTGGATGGATAAAATAACTCCCAGAAAAATCGATACCAAAGTTAATGCAATATATTCCTTAGCTTTTTTCATTTTACCCCTCCCCTTCTTCTTCAAGGACAATAATTGGATTATCTCCTCTATTCATTAAAATCATCTTACATGGCAATTGTTTTTTTTCAACATCTTTTAGAACTTCATTTAATAAGTTCACCTTATATTTTACATTATCAAGGGTACCAAAGGCAACAGTAATACTATCATTTAATATTATTTTAACATTGTTATTATCTACCATATCAATTTCTTTCATTCTTAGTAGTAGACCAATAACATGTCCTTCTTTTATAAACTCTATAATTTCCTTAGATTTTGATGTGGAAAATATATTATCTCCTGGTTTTTTATTATCTGCCTTCATACCTAATAATAATGGTATTTTCTCTTCCTTAGTATCTACAATATTTAGTATATACCCTTCATCATCAAGTAATATAAAAGATGAAATTTCTTGTAATTGAACTATTTCTTTACGCTCTACAATATCAATAATAATTCCTTTAGGAAGCTTTCTCTTTATCTTTACTTCCTTTACATATGGTAATTTTCTTAAATTTTGTTTGGCTGCTTTTGTACTTATTTTAAATATGTTTTCTCCAATATTTATAGATGATGCACCGATGATGTTATCTTTTAAGATTTTATTATTCCCTAAGACTTTTATATTATCTATAACAAAAAAACTAGAATTAAGAGCTAGTACAAACAATAGTGTAATTAATGAAATTAATAGTAAAAATCTAAAGAAGAATCTTCTCCTTCTCATTTTTTTTTCTACACGTGAAAGTTTTTTCATTGTCTCCACCCCTAGGCTTGTCCTTCTAACCAACTAGCAGCAAAAGCTGCTAATTAGCCTTAATAATATCTGCACCCAACTTTTGTAGGATTAGATGAAGCTCTTCATATCCTCTTTCAATATGATAAATATTATGAACTTCTGTAGTTCCCTTGGCCACAAGTCCTGCCAATGTTAATGCAGCTCCTCCTCTTAAATCCTTCGCTGTAGTTTTAGCACCTGTTAACTCTTTTACTCCTTTAATAACTGCAACTCTTCCAAAGGTTTTAATATTTGCACCCATTCTAGTAAGTTCTTCAGCATGCTTGAACCTATTTTCAAATACTGTTTCAGAAATTATACTAGTTCCATTAGCTATTGATAAAAGAGCCATCATTTGAGCCTGCATATCAGTTGGAAATCCAGGATAAGGAAGGGTTTGTAACATTTCAATAGGATTTATTCTTCTTGGCCCTGTTACTTTTATGGAAGTACCATTGCTATATATCATTACTCCTGCTTCCTTTAACTTTGCTATAATCCCAAGAACGTGGTCTACAATAATATTATTAATTATTATATCTCCTCCTGTTATTGCTGCAGCAGTCATAATTGTCCCTGTAACAATCCTATCCGGCATTATACTATGTGTTACATCCTTAAGTCTTTTTACTCCTTCTATTGTAATAACAGATGTTCCAGCTCCAGAAATTCTTGCACCTGATTTGTTTAAGTAATTTTGCAAATCAATTATTTCTGGCTCTCTAGCTGCATTTCTAATTATCGTTGTACCCTCTGCTGTTACTCCAGCTAAAATTATATTTTCTGTAGCCCCCACAGATGGGTAATCTAGTTGTATATCGCAGCCTTTTAAGCCTTTTGTCTTGCAGTGTAAATGTCCATGAGATTCTTCAATTTCTGCCCCCATATCTCGTAGAGCTTTAAGATGCAAATCTATGGGTCTTGGCCCAATTTCGCAACCTCCTGGATAAGAAATTATTACTTCTCCAGTTCTTGCTAACATAGCACCCATAAATATAATTGAAGATCTCATTTCTCTAACTAATTCTTCTGGGACAATTATTTGATTAAGTGATTTAGAATCAACTACCATAGTATTTCCTGTTCCATCAACAGTACAGCCTAGATTTATTAATATTTCTTTCATTATTTCAACATCTCTAAGATTAGGAATATTTAATATGGTACTTTTATTTCCACCTATGACTGTAGCCGCCAATATTGGTAATACTGCATTCTTAGCTCCAGAAATTGAAATTTCACCTGTTAATTTATTTCCACCATTTATAATATACTTTTCCATCCAACCACCTCCATGTATGCTCATAATAAGTATATATGACCATATTATGCATTGATGTGGATGGGGTTACATATTTATTGCTTAACTATTGTATTAATAAGTTCTACTATCCTTTCTGAGGCATCAGTTTTACCAAGCTCTTTGCTATGACTTGCCATTTGTACTAATCTTTTTTTATCCTTAACTACACTATATATAATACCACTTAATACATCCTCTTTTATATCCTTCTCAAGTACTAATATAGAAGCTCCTTTATTCTCAAAAGCCCTAGCATTATATTCTTGATGATTCTCAGCGGTATATGATTTTGGTATTAATATACTAGGAACCCCTACTGCAGAAATTTCAGCTAAAGTAATGGCCCCCGAACTTGTAATCACAAGGGATGCAATGTTAACAGCTTCAGGTATTTGATAAAAATAAGGAAAAATTCTAATATTTTTATTTAAGTCAATATTATCTTTTTTTAACTGAGACATAAATTCATCATAAAATCTTTTACCAGTTACATGTATTATCTGTACATCTTCTTTTTCTGTAGCTTCCTTTATAAAATAGTACATTGCATCATTTAGTTTTTTTTGTCCCCCACTACCGCCAAAGGATAAAATAAAAGGAATATCTTTATCTATATCTAAAGCTTTATAGGCCTTCTCTTTATCAATCTCAAGAATTTCTTTACGAATTGGATTCCCAGTGTTTACAACCCTATCAGGATATTTAAAGTATTTTTTCGCTTCATCAAAGGTTACTGCAACTTTATCAACATATCTTGATAGTATTTTATTTGTAATACCAGGAAAAGCATTTTGTTCATGTATTAGGGCTGGAATATTCATTTTTTTTGCCATATATACCACTGGGCCACAAACATACCCTCCCGTTCCTATTACAACATCTGGTTTAAACTCCTTTATGATTTTTTTAGCGTCATTTAAACCATGTAATAGTTCCATAAGAGCTATAAATGATTCTTTGTTTATTTTTCTTGGCATCCCCTTAACTCTTATAGTTTTAAATTTAAACCCTTCCTTTGGAACCAATTCTGCTTCCAAGCCCTTTTCAGTACCAACGTAAAGAATTTCAGAACTCAGGTCTTTACGTTTTATTTCATTTGCAATGGCTAAGGCAGGATAAATATGTCCTCCAGTGCCTCCACCTGTAATTAAATACTTCATAATTTTCAGCTCCTATCTAAGTTTGCATGTCTTGAAATGTTTAAAAGTATTCCAATGGCAGACATATAAATCATCAAGGAAGTACCTCCGTAAGAAACAAAAGGCAATGTAATCCCTGTAGTAGGTATAGATGATGTTACTACAGCTATATGGATTAGAGATTGAACAGTTATTAAGGCTGTAATACCAGATGCTAAAAAACATCCAAAGCTATCATCTATACTAAGTGCAATACGTATTCCTCTCCAAATAACTAACATTAATAT
>CAYMGW010000085.1:784-1270 GCA_964390085.1 uncultured Tissierella sp. | reverse complement strand
TAACAGAAAAAGTTCCTAGAAATCCCAATTCTTCTCCTATAATTGAAAATATAAAGTCGTTATAGGATTCAGGTATATAAGAAAATTTTTGTCTACTTTTACCTAGACCTAGACCAAATAATCCACCTGAACCTAGAGCATACAAAGATTGTACTGCCTGCCAACCAATATCAAGTTTATAAGCAAAAGGATCTCTAAAGGCAGTTATTCTATTTCGTCTATATGCATTATCAGGTCCTGATAAAACTAGAAACCCTAATCCTACAACACCTGCCCCCATAAAAATCAAATGAGATAAATTCATACCAGCTATAAAAAACATACTCATTAAGGCACCTGCTAAGGTAATAGTAGTACCTAAGTCTTTTTGTATATATATAAAACCACAGGATATACCTATAAGGATTAAAGCAGGTATTGTTCCTTGTTTTAAAGTTCTAATATTTTCTTTTTGGTCAATTCTGGTGATAAGTCATTAATCGTCTC
>CAYMGW010000085.1:0-774 GCA_964390085.1 uncultured Tissierella sp. | reverse complement strand
TATTTGAAAGAAAGTTTGCAAAATAAATAATCGAACCAATTTTTATGGCATCAGAAGGCATAAAGGTTGTAAACCCCAAGTTTATCCATCTTCTAGCACCTTTGGCTTCAAATCCTAATGGTGAAAATATCAAAGCGCCTAGAATCAAAGACAGCAAATATACCCAAAAAGCATATTTTTTCCAAAGCTTATAATCAATATTCATACAAATTAACATTCCAAATAGACCTACAGTTGCAGATATAATCTGTTTTTTCAAGAAATGGTATCCATCACCAAAATCCTGCATAGCTTCTGGCCAAGATGAGCTGAATACCATTATTATACCAATAAGTACCAACATCAAGGTTCCCATAAGCAAGCTAAAATCAACGGCTTTTTTCTTTTTTACTGATTTTCCTTTTGCCATTTTAATCCCCCTTTAGGCCATAAACGGCATCTTTAAAATCTTGACCTCTTTCCTCAAAATTATTGTACATATCCCAAGATGCGCAAGCGGGAGATAATAAAATATTATCCTTTTCTCCCCCAAGGTCATAGGCTAGTTTAACTGCTTCCTTCATATTTTCTACTAAATGTATCTTATTAAATCCATGTTTCAAAGCAGTCTCTTTAATCTTATCCCTGGTTGCTCCTAAAAGAATTAGCTCCTTAATTTTTCCATTAAAAGAAAGAATTAATTCATCAAACTCTGTTCCTTTATCATATCCTCCAGCAATTAATATTATTGGAGTCTCTAATGCTTCAATTGCTTTTATTGTTGAATCAGGATTT
>CAYMGW010000084.1:1929-8498 GCA_964390085.1 uncultured Tissierella sp. | reverse complement strand
ATCTTTTCCTTCTAGTATTCTAGTTACCATCATAGCTGCAACTGTATCTCCAGTTACATTTATCATTGTTGCTGGAGGGTCTACAAGGTATCCAATAGTTGCTATTATAGGGAATGCCTCCATTGGAAAACCATATAGATTTACTATAAGCATTTCTCCTATTAAACCTCCTCCTGGAACTCCTGACATTACTACTCCACTAAGTACAGATATTAATATGGCTGTTGCATAAGTACTTATTCCCATGAAAGGCTTTCCATATATCCCAAACAAGAAGGATATCTTCAATATTGCTGATAAACAAGAACCATCCATGTGAGCTGTAGCACCTATAGGTAATACAATATCCCTTATATCCTTTGGCACCCCCATTTTTTCAGTTGTTTCTAAGTTAACAGGAAGTGTAGCTATACTAGATTGAGTGGCCAATGAAGTAATGACTACAGGAAATATATTTTTAAAGTAAATATTTACTCCCTCTTTTCCTCCTGCATAATAAGAATATACAAAGAATGCTACAAAGAAATATGCTATACAAATTGGATAATATACTACCATTGCTCTTGCATAAGAACCAAGTAATTCAGGTCCAAAATCACCTATTAATGCAGCAAAATAGGCTCCAAGGCCAATTGGTGCATAATACATTATAATTGAAACCATCTTTAAAAATACTTCCGATAAAATATTAAGAGCCTCTCCTATTTTCTTTGCCTTATCTCCCAAAAGACTTATACATACTCCAAAGAAAATAGAAAATATAATTAGGGGAAGCATATTTTTTCTAGAAATCAATAATGGAAAATCTGTTACTGTTAAAGCTGCAACAATCTGATCTCCTGTACTTAAAGGTTCTATATCTTCTGCTTCAGATAATTCAATATTTACACCTTGAGCTGGTGGGAAAATCTTAACTGTTGTAATCATTATAATTGATGCAATAATTCCTGTAATTACAAATACTAAAAGCATATTTCCAATAATCTTTCCAAGCCTCTTCATGTCCACCATAGATGATACAGCAGATGAAATTGTTAAAAATACTAATGGTACTACTATTGTAAACATTAAATTTAAGAAAATGTCTCCTAAAGGTTTTAAAACTGTCGCCTTTTCTCCTAAAACGAGACCAATGATGCTACCTAAGATAATTGAAGATAATAATATTACTGGAAACCTATAGTTTTTCCAAACATTACCTTTTTTCTCTTCCATATTAAACCTCCTTAAAAATTAATTATTAAGCAAGATAAAACTCTCCACTTGCTATATGAGTTGCACTACCTACCATAAAAATTTTATAGTCATCCTCTAATTCTACTGTTAAACTACCACCTTCAGTATTTACACAAACCTTGTTGTCCAATTTATTTAATAAATTTCCTATGACTACGGAGGCACAAGAGCCCGTACCACATCCCAAGGTTCTACCAGCCCCTCTCTCCCAAGTATAAATATTTATATTGTTACAATCAATAATTTTTATAAAATTAACATTGGTTTTTTTAGGAAATAAAGGATGAGCTTCTATCTTCTTTCCTAAATCATTTATATTAATCTCTTGAATATCCTCTACAAAAATAACCACATGTGGAACCCCTACTGTCAATGCTGAATATTTGTAATCCTTTCCATCTATTGATATAATCTCTTCTAGAATCTTTTCTTTATCTATTTCCACTGGAATCTTACTTCCTTCAAATATAGGATTACCCATATCTACTTTAATCCTATTTACTTTTCCTAATTCATCCATATCTAGATTAATATATTTTATGCCAGCTAAGGTTTCTATAGAAATATTTTTCTTTCTAACTATTCCATAATCATAAATATACTTAGCAAAAGCTCTAATCCCATTGCCACACATTTCTCCTTGAGAGCCATCTGAATTATAATAAAGCATTTTTATATCTGCTATATTACTCTCCTTACATACCATTATACCATCTGCACCAATACCAAAATGTCTATCACAAACCTTTAAAGCCAATTCGTTATAATTTTTTTCATTATCTTTTAGTCCATTGAATAAGATAAAATCATTACCTGCTGCTACATATTTATCAAATTTCATATTATATCACTCCATTTATGTATAATAAGCATATATAATAATACCACAATTTTTATATTGTATCTATACTTGATTCTATGACTCCTTAGGAAATATCAAGTTCTTAGTAAATCCATCATAGCCTGTAATTGTATTTGGAAATATATCTATAGCATTTGACTTATATAACACTGGTTCATCCATAGCGGGGCTAAAATGAGTAAGCAAAAGTTCTTCTACTTTCCCCTTACAAGCTAATTCTGCAGCTTCAGTAAAGGTCATATGCTTATTCTTTATAGCTTTTTCTAAATCTCCATTATCACCATAAGTTCCTTCACATATAAATAGGTTACTTTCATTTATAAAGCTTGGAATTGCATCTATTGGCCTTGTATCTGTTATATAACTTAACTTTATTCCTTTTCTTTCTTCTCCCAAAACCATATCTGGAGTATATTCTTTCTCCTTGTATATTACAATCTCTCCATTTTGAAGTCTTCCCCATATCTCCTGTGGTGCTTGACTTAACCTGGCCTTCTCTGGATAAAACTTGGGTTTCCTTGTTATATAAAAACTATAGCCTATACATGGAGATGAATGGTCCAGTTCTAAAGCGGAAAGAATAATGTCACTATTAGAGCAACTTTCTCTAGCTTCCTTTATTTCTATGGCCTTAGGCAATGTATTAAGTCCTAAAGAATTCTGAGGATTTTCTATTATATGTACATCATAAGGAAGATATGATACTGATAACATAAGCCCCCTTAATATATCTCCAATTCCCTTAGGACCAATTATAGTAATAGGCTCAGTTCTATCACTATTACCAATAGTTGAAAGAAGTCCTGGTAGACCAAAAATATGATCTCCATGAGCATGGGTTATGCATATTATATCAATGGATTTAAACCCTGTTTTTAAATTTCTCATAGATACTTGGGTACCTTCTCCACAATCAATAAGGATTTTTCTTCCCTTATAACTTATAATCATAGAGGATAAAAACCTATCAGGCATAGGCATTCCTCCCCCACTTCCCAATAAGATTATATCAAGCAATGGAATCTCTCCTTTGTACTTTAGAATTATGTTACTTTTCTATTATAGTATACCCTAATGGAAATATCATAATGGAAAAACTTCTCATTACTACAACAAATAATTACAAAATGTGTTGAATTTTCACTTTTCTTGATGTATAATCAGTTTTATCGCTAATCATCATATTAAAGCATTAAAGGAGTGATTGACTTGAAAAGTTCTTATATTTCAAAAAGATACTGGAATTCCATATCTACTCCTATGGGAGAAAGCACAAGTGCATTAGGAAAATATCCTGATTTAATTAATTTTAGCCTTGGAGATCCAGACCTTACTACAGATGAAAGAATAATAAAAAAAGCTTTTGAAGATGCATTAAATGGTCACACCCATTATACAGATTTTTATGGCGTAAAAGAGCTAAGAGAAGCTATTTGTAATTATTATGATTAGGAATTTAATTATAAATTAGTAAAAGAAGAATGTATGATTACTACATCTGGTTGCCATGCAATGTGGTTAGCCTTAGAAGCTATTTTAGATGATGGTGACGAAGTTATAATACCTTCACCATATTTCACCCCCTATCCACAACAGGTAAAATTAGCACGAGGCATACCAGTCTTTTTAGAAACCTTTGAAGAAGAAGACTTCCAACTTAATATCGATAGATTAGAAAAGCTAATAACAAATAGAACAAAAGCCATCATATTAAATACCCCGAACAATCCAACAGGTACCTGCCTAACTAAAGAAACATTGGAAAGTATAGCAACCATTGCTAAGAAATATGATTTATTAATAATATCAGATGATATATACACTATATTTAGCTATGAAGAGCCTTTTGTACCTATTACTAGTCTAGAAGGTATGAGAGAAAGAACTATTACCATTGGCTCTTTCTCTAAGGACTATGCAATGACAGGTTGGAGAATTGGATATATTCTTGCTGAGCCTTATATCATAAATATAATCAAGGATATAAATGAGAATAATGTCTTTACTGCGCCTTCAATTTCTCAACAAGCAGCAATACATGCCCTAAAACTTAGAAAAGAAATTCAACCACCTTTGATTAAGGAATTTAAAACTAGAACCTTTGCAGCCTATGAAAGATTAAAACAACTTAAGAATGTTTCAATACTACCACCCAAAGGTACATTCTATTTATTTCCCAATATAAAAGCTACGGGATTAACCTCTCAAGAAGTAGCTAATAAAATCCTTGAAGAAGCTCATGTACTTGTGCTATCTGGTACCTCTTTTGGAGATAATGGAGAAGGGTATATAAGAATAGCAGTAACTGTTGGTGAAGACAAGATAAATGAGGCCTTTAATAGAATAGCTAGAATGAAAATATTTGCTAAATAAAAAAAATTCCGTAATAAAATATTATTACGGAATTTTTATCTATAAAATATTTAATTATACTTCCTTTTATCTCCAAATAATTCATCCTTAGTATACATAGCTATTTTATATATATGATCTGCAATTCTTTCAAGATGACCTACCATATCTATAAATAACACTCCTGCATCTACATTACATATTCCTTCATTAAGTCTTTTTATATGGTTTTCCTGGAAAGTTTCCGTCATTTCATCTACTTTATCTTCTAGTTCGACAATCCTTTTTATGATTTCATTATCCCTTTTTCTTAAAACTATAATAGTATTATCAAATAATTCAACAACAACTTTCTCTAATTCCTTTAATTCGTTTATAGCAATATCTGTAAATGAAAAATTCCCATCTATTTTCTTATTACATAAAGAAGATATTTCAATAACTCTATCTCCAGATCTTTCTATATTATTAATACTACTTATCATAGCTGGAACCATAAGAGACTGGCTTTCAGTTAATTCTCTTCTTGAGATTTCTACTATATATCTTGTTAAATCTTTTTGCATTTGATTTATAACAGCTTCATTATCTACAACTTCAGTCATCTTCTTTCTATCATCTGTATATACTATATCCATAACATCTAAAACCATTTCTTTTAGAACTTCAGTCCCCCTAATAATTTCAGTTCTTGAAGCCTCTAAGGCAGCTACAGGTGTATCTAACAGAAGCTTATCTAAATATATCTTTTCTTTACCAGAATCCCCTTTCCTCCTTACTATTTTATAGAGGAAATCAACGTAATATTTTGTAATAGGTAAGAATATTAGAGCACTTATCAAATTAAACAATGTATGAGAGTTTGCAATATATACGGATATATCTGCATTGGCATGAATATAGTCAGTAGCAAATACTACTACCTTCATAAATATTGGCAAAGTTATCCATGTTAATACAACTCCAAATATATTATAAAGGGTATGAGCCCAAGCTGTTCTTCTAGCATTAATATTACCTGTCATACTAGCAAGCTGAGCTGTAACACAGGTTCCTATATTATCTCCTAACATTATACAAATTGATGATTGTAAATCTAAAAGCCCTGCTTGACTAAGAATCATTACAAGTCCTACCGTAGCAGCACTACTATGTACCATGGCAGTTACAACTATACCTAAAATTACACCAACTACTGGAATAGATGCGTACCGAGCAAAAAAATGCTTTAAGGATTCACTTTGCTGCATATAAGGAACTCCACCATTTAGTATTTTAAGACCTAAAAACATCATTCCGAATCCCATCATTGCCTGGCCTATATTCTTTAGTTTTTTGTTTTTTGCAATATAATTAATTCCAAAACCTATACCTAATACTGGCAGAGCTATATCTGTTAGCTTAAATTTAAAGCTAAATGCCATAAGCTGGGCTGTTATTGTAGTCCCGATATTAGCACCGTAGATAATCCCTACAGCTTGGGGGAGATTCATAAGTCCTGAATTAACAAAACCAACAGTTAATACTGTAATTGCCGTACTACTTTGAACTATTGCAGTTACTAAAGTACCTACTAGAAAAGCACTCCATACCTTACCAGTTAATACTGTAAGGATTTTTTTCATAGTCTCTCCAGAAGCTTTCTCAAGACCATCACCCATCATATCAACGCCATACATTAACAAAGCTGTTCCACCAATAAGCCCAAATATTAGCTCTTTCATTTGTTTGCCCCCAATTAATAATTAAATTTTATCCTTTAAAAAACTATTGCATAAAGTTCCTAATAATAATTCTATCAATAAAATTTTACAAATACAATGCTAATTATTTAAATCCATGGATTCCCAAAAGTAATAAGCCTCACAGTTTAATAACTGTAAGGCCATATCTGTGGCACACCAGAGAGGACTCGAACCCCCAACCCTCTGAATTGAATTTTACATTTTAAAGTATTTTAATGTTTACCAAAATATTGTTATTGCAATATCTATAGTCCCATTCCTTATTAAAGTTTACCATTGTATTTTATCTCAAAATGGTTAAAAAAGGGTTAAATTTTCATTACTTAAATGGCTTATTTACTACGATGTAAATATAGTTATAATTATATCCAATG
>CAYMGW010000084.1:1167-1919 GCA_964390085.1 uncultured Tissierella sp. | reverse complement strand
TATATTTCACCCCTGCTTTAATATATGTGAGACCTCCTACTTGACATTTCTTTAAGTTATAATATAATTGACAACACAACTTATGGCTACAACTATAAAAACTCTTAAATCGCCTTTTAAATGCTTGATTTGTTATTTGCAATTTACTATCAATCATTTAGTTATTTTTCTTTATTCTCACAAAAGTCAATATTCTTTGAACCTCCATTTAGATAATTTTCCAATCTATTTTTATTTATATAATAGGTCCATTTTTCTTTGTTCTTCCAGGCTTCTCCAAAGTCTTTAAACTTTCCTTGCCTTAATGCTATCCTCAGTCCCATTGGAGAAATCCCTAGCATCTTAGCAGCTTCATTAACTGTTATTTTCATTAAATCACTCCTGTTCTAAAGGTGTTCCTACTTTAGTAATACCTTTACGATTTAATTATGAATTTAAAAATAAAGTATTATTAAAGTATTTAGATAGGCAGACAAATACTATTATCATCTATATGGAATCTTTTTTATTCCTATCAAGCCATCTATCAAGATACTCTCTCTTATATAAATAACTACTTCCATTCGGTACATATTCAATTTGACCTATTCTTGTATATCTTAGAAGTGAGTCATAAGACATTCTTAGATATCCAGCTGCTTCCCTTGCATTAAATACATTTTGATTAAATCTGTTTAGTCTAATTAATTCTGTTATATTCTTGTTTAATTCTATTAAGAGTTCTATATAATCCGCATCCATTTTTTTACGAC
>CAYMGW010000084.1:0-1157 GCA_964390085.1 uncultured Tissierella sp. | reverse complement strand
CGACCTCCACCTCATTAATTTCTGATACACTAATCATATAATTTGCTAAATTCCTAAGTTCTTTCTTGATTTCTTCCGTAGTCAACTTCTTTAGAGCATTAATATAGTTATTCCATTGAATTTTATCTTCATCTGTTATTACTTCCATTATTAGACTAGTCAATTCGTCTAAATTGCTATTTATTGTACTATTCATATCGTACACCTCCTACATAAACCTCATTGCACCAGCGAGCACATTCTTTATATATTCTTTCATTTCTGTATTTTCTCTTTCTAAAGCTATTATTCTTTCTTCTAGCTCCATCTTTTCCTTCTCTAACCTTCTTCTCTCCAATGGAGAAAGCCTATCTAATTTAACTCCCTCTAACTCTAATATGTGATCCATTGAGAATCTAATAGATGGAATTCCCTTAACTGGGGTTATAACTTTGTCCGCCATCCATCTATCTATAGTGCTAATAGTCACTTGCCACCTTTCGGCTAAATCTTTTTTAGTAAGAAGTTTTTGGTCCATATTTAGTTTCTCCTATCTCACTGTATTTCTTTTATTTTTCGACATTCTTCTTTTAGTCCTTTCAGCTCTTACTCCTTTTAAATATCCCAGCATGTAAATAGAACTATATTTATACCAATCATCTTCTTGTCTGTAATCTATGGAATCTAATATTCTTTTTATTTGCTCATATGGTATATCTGATATTATAGTTTTATCAACTATTTTAAAAATTAAATCTGTCATTTTTCCTAAATTCCTTACGTGTTCCTTATATTCTTTTGCATCTTCTTCTGTTTCAAATCTTTTTAGTCCTACATAATAATAAGTTGGTACTGGTTTTGTTTTCCTTTCCTCTTCAACTTCTTTAATAAATTCTTTTGCTATCTTCTCTTTTTCTTCTTGATATATTTTTAGATTTTCTTCTGTTGGATCTATTCCTTTTTCTATTAGCTCTTTGATATTATATTGCCTTATCATTTCATTCCAACCTTCTAATGTGTTAATATCTAGTTTCTTTTCCACTACATATCCTCCTTTGATTTTTATCCTCAAAGGTGATATAATCTATTAAATAGACTATTACCTTTAAGGTATTGGTTTTAGGTATCCATGTATTAAGTTTGGTCGCTTAGATGGGTACCTCTTTATTTTTCTGTTA
>CAYMGW010000083.1:0-8501 GCA_964390085.1 uncultured Tissierella sp. | reverse complement strand
CATACCATTTACCTTTTTTAATCTCTTTTAAGACCTTTTCTCCATCTTGTATTTTTTCCCATGCTTCTTGTAATTCCTTATCTGCTTTCTCCTTAGAGCTATAGTATTCTTCTTCTCCTTTTGCTAAATCTGCTTTTGCTTTATCTAGTTTTTCCTGAGCCTTTTTTAGCTGTAGCAGCCCTTCTTTTTCGCCATTTATGAGATTTGTCTTTTCATCCTCTAGTTTTTTTCTTGAAGAAATCAACAATTCTCTATTTTTATTAAGTTCTTCCTCTCCTTTTATAAGCTCCTCTTTATTCTTAGCTAGCTCCTTCTTCCCATTTTCTACAGATTCTTTTGTTCCAGCTAAAATACCTAATGTAGTCTGTAAATCTATACTTAATTTTTCTTTTTCTTCTTTTGACAATGCAGGATTTTCCAGAGCTACATTTATTTGTGATATCTTTCCCTCTAATAAAGTTATACTTTCTTCTCCTTTTTTTATTTCTTCTTCAGCTTTTTTAAAGCCTTCTTCAGCAAATGCTTTTTTTTCGTTAAAAAGCTTGAGCCCCTTTTGATAGTCTTCTTCTCCCCTTAGTAATTCCTTTTCTGCTTTTGTAATTTTTTCTTTACCTTCTCTAATGGATAGGTTAAATTCCCTTTCATTATCTTTAAGTTCTTTTTCACCATTAGCTATCTCTTTTTTAGCATCTTCTATTTCTTTTAAGGCTTCCATTAATTTTTCTTCAGCTTTTGCTTTTTCATCAAAATATTCTTTTTTTCCTTTTGCAATCTTATCTTCTGATTCTGATAAAATCTCATTATATCTTATTTTTTCTCTATCTTTGGCTATTTCTTTTATCTTATCTGAAATTGGATTTATCACATCAAAATACTCATCATTATATGAATTAAGTTCCTTTGCACCTTCTATAGTAACAAATATATCTGTATATACATCAAGTTTGAAATTTTCCTGAGGAATCATAATAAAATCCCTTACTTGCCCATTTCCAATATTGCTGCTACCCTTTTCAAAGGATAAATAATAGGGAGTCTGAACTGCACCGACTACTGTAAATTCAGTATTTTTTAGACTATCAGATAGAGGATCTTCTTTTCCAGAGAAAAGTTTAATTTTAGAACCTATTGGTACCTTTAAAAAATTTTCTTTTCCTGCTTCAATTATACATTCGTCAAGTTTCTCTGGTAATCTTCCCTCTAGTAGTTTTACACCATTTATTTGCTCATCAGATAGAAATCCATGTACTCTAAGTACAACTTCTCTTTCTTTATATTCTGCTAATGCATCAATAGTGTAGGTTCCAAAGCTTTCTTTTACTCCTTTGACTTTATTTATCTCTTTTAAATCATCTTCCGTTAAACCTAAAGTAGATACTATTCTTACATCCATTAAATTGTAATCATCATAATATTTATCAGCAGTATATTCCATATCTTCTGGAGCTATTTTTACCCCAGAAAAAAATGCTACTCCTAAGGCTATGATGGCTACAATAGATATAAATCTACCTAAAGATTTTTTAATATCCCTTAATATGTCTTTTATCAATGCTGTCTTTTTCACTACCATTCAATCCTTTCTACTGAAATAGGATTGTTATTTATAATTTGACTTTCTATTCTACCATTTTTAACTCTTATAACCTTATCCCCCATGGGAGTTATGGCTAAATTATGAGTGATTACAACCACAGTCATACCCATTTCTCGACATGTATCCTGAAGAAGTTTAAGTATTGATTTTCCTGTATTATAGTCTAAGGCTCCTGTAGGTTCATCACATAACAGCAATTTAGGATTTTTGGCTAACGCTCTAGCTATGGCCACTCTTTGTTGTTCTCCTCCAGAAAGCTGTGCGGGAAAATTTTTCTTTCTATTAGTCAATCCTACTGCATCTAAGACTTCTTCTGTATCTAAAGGGTTATTGCATATTTGAGTTGCAAGTTCTACGTTTTCAATAGCAGTTAAGTTTTGAACTAAATTATAAAACTGGAATACGAAACCTATATCATGTCTTCTATAAGTTATAAGCTCTTTATTTGAAAAAGAACTTACTTTCTTTTTATCTACTACTACTTTCCCTGAGGTAGCTGTATCCATCCCTCCTAAAATATTTAGTATTGTACTTTTTCCTGCTCCACTAGCTCCTGCTATAATAACAAATTCTCCTTTATCAATAGAAAAATCTACACCAGATAAAGCTTCTATGTCCACTTCTCCCATATGATATGTTTTTTTCACATTTTGAAATTCGATATATTTATCCACCTTTGTCTACTCCTTACTAATGATGTTGTTCTTTATTTTTTAATACTACCTTTAATAATAAAAATATTTATAATATAGAGTTTATCATATTTTATTAATATGTTAGCAATAATTTGTAAAACAAAACTTTTTGCTTTATTCTAATCATCGAGTATTTCAATACCTACCAATTTCATTAAATATTTTGCATTGGTGGAAGTTGATTTACCTAATCTAATTTTGTAATCGAAATGTATTTTATTATCTTTATATTGTTCAGAGAAATTATAATTTTTTATTCTGCTATGTTTATCTAGCGCACATAATTCTAAATCATGGGTAGTTATTATTCCAATTACTCCTAATTTATTAAGATTGGCAATAACATTTCTAGCACCTAATATTCTATCTGCAGAGTTTGTTCCTCTAAAAATTTCATCAATGAAAAAAATCATATTCTTATTTTCCTTAGCTCCATTTATGATTTCTTTAATTCTAAGAAGTTCTGCATAAAAAGTTGATATTCCATTCTTCAAATCATCTGTTACTCTCATAGATGTAAATATATCCAATACTGGACACGACATTTTATTAGCATATACAGGTCCTCCACTATATGCCAATACTAAATTGATTCCTGTTGTCCTTAAAAATGTTGTTTTGCCTGACATATTTGACCCAGTAATAATAAAAATACTATTATTCAGCTCTATATTATTTAGTATCCTCTCATTATTATTTATAAGTGGGTGACCCATTCCTTCTGCACTTACTCTCAATTTAGAATTATCAATAGTTGGAAATGAAATTCCTTCTTCTATTTGCATCAAAACACTTAAACTAGCTAAAGATTCACTTTCTCCTATAGCCTCAATCCATGTCTTTACTTCTAGTCCATATTTATTCTTCCAATTTTCTAATAGAAAAGTACATTCATAATCCCATAGAAATAATATATTAAATACTATATATATTAAAGCATTATTATATCTTAGGTTAATTTTTTCTGTAATTTTATCAAGTTCTTTTATTGCTAATATAGATGAGTATTTTTCATTAAATAAGATTTCCTTTATATCATTTAATTTTTTAGATTCAAACTTTTCTTTTTCTAATAGTTTCAATATATCTACATAAGTTTCTAAATTATATTTAAAAGTACCTACTGGCTTTAAGATATTATTAATTCTTGAAAATCCTATCATCAATAACAAACATTGAACTAATATCAATAATGGAATTAGCGTATATATCTTTTTAATTTCAAATACTATAATTGCTACAGATAATGGAATAACAACTATTGGAAGGCAATGAATCAAGCCTCTTATTTTTTGTGATTTTATTAGCCTCTCATTATGTTCTGCATATTCAATTAACTCCTCAGGATTTTTCAGTTCTTCTTTATGCTTACCCCCTAGATACTCTAGTTCTTGGCAAAAATCTAACTTACTGCCTAATTCTTTTATAGCTTCTTGTCTTAAATATATTTCATCTTTATCATACTGAGCTTCCAATAAAGTTTTTGCTAATGTTCTTCTACCATTCCATGTATTAGCTATATTTATAAACTGAAATAAAGATTTTTTCCCTACTATATCTAAATCAAAAGAATATTTATGTTCCTTGTTTATAAATTCCTCTCCGATATCATTAAAATCAATCCAATTTCCATCAATTCTATCTAAATACTTGTTATTTATGTTTATAATTTCTTTTGAGAAATTTAATTTATCTTTAATTACATTGTGATATACTATCAAACAGATAAATAATACAGATAAAATAAAGTCTATAACTACATAAATTGTTTTATAATCTATCTTAATAATCAAATATGCAATAAATATTATGGCTAAAAATATTATAAATCTAGCAGTACTAATTAAACTAGATATATTACTATACTTCTTAATATTTTCACTTTGTTTCTGTATCCTTATCATAAACTTATCTTTAATCATTGAATCACCTCTTCCTAATTATACACGATATTTTCAGTAATTTCATTAGATTACAATAAACTTGCGGAAAGCCCACTCCTTTAGGTGTGGGATGGATAGCCTTCTTTTAATTTTCTGACATGCAGGTAATTCTAAATAAACGTGTACAAGATTATTGCAAACATACACCAAATAATCTATAATATAAATATGAAAGATTATAGAAAAACCCAAACAACAGTATCACTAATAAACTATCATTTTGTATTTTGTCCTAGGTATAGAAGGAAGATTTTTGATATAAAGGACCTAGAAATAAGATTTAAAGAAATAGTTAAGGATATATGTGATGAATTAGAAATAAATATTATAGCTATAGAATGTGATAGAGACCATACGCATATGTTTTTAAATTGTTCACCAACTTTAAGCCCAGCAGATATAATGCAAAAAATAAAGGGAGTAAGTAGTAAGATAATTCGTCAAGAATTTATACAATTAAGTAAAATGCCAAGCCTTTGGACTAGAAGTTATTTTGTGTCAACTGCTGGAGATGTATCAAGTGAAACAATAAAAAGATATGTAGAGGAGCAGAAAACAAGATATTAGAAAGTAGGTGAATATTCATGGCAAAAGAATCTAAAGAAAGATATGTATTAAATTTAAAATTAGAAACGGAAAAATTTCAAGAAGACATACTATATGCACGATTTGAAATAGGTAGAAAGCTATATAATTCCGTCCTAGGGAAGGCCCTTAATAGATACAATGAAATAATAAAAACTAAAAGATGGAGAGAAAATCAAGATAGTATGTCACAAGTATATAAAATAGAAAAAGATAAGGCGAAAGCTAAAAAACTACTAAGGGAGTACTATGATATTAGAAAAGAGATGTTAAAAGAATTTAGATTAAATGAATATTCACTACATGAAGATATTAAATTAATGCAACATAAATTTAAAGAAAACATAGATAGCTTCACAGCTCAAAAGATAGCAACAAGAGTATGGAAATCTTTAAATGATAATTTATTCGGTAAGGGAGAAAAAGTACACTTTAAAAGTTATAATCAAGGACTAAGCTCATTAGAAGGAAAATCCAATAAGACTGGAATAAGATATATAAAAGATAAACACACATTAGAATGGAATAACCTATCAGTTAAAGTACAATCAAAATTAAACAATTATGAAATAACGGCCCTAGAAGACAGAATTTGCTTCTGTAGAATAAAAAGAATCTTTGTAAGGGGTAAATATAAATATATACTTCAACTTATATTAGAGGGGAAACCACCGCTTAAAGTAAATAAGGAAACTGGTGGAATTAAAAATCCACTAGGAAAAGGTAATATAGGAATAGATATAGGAACTCAAACGTTAGCCTATGTAAGCGGCAAAGATATAAAGTTATATGAATTAGCACCAAATGTTCAAAATATAGAAGATAAAAAGTATAAAATACAAAGATACATGGATAGAAGTAAGAGATCCACTAACCCTAATAATTATAATAAAGATGGAACAATAAAAAGAGGAATCAAACTTAAATGGAATTATTCTAATAAATATATAAAGGCCAAAGACAAGCTAAGGGATATACATAGAAAACAAGCAGATATCAGAAGAATAGATCATAATATAATGGCTAATGAGATTCTAGTTAATGGAGATACGGTATTAGTAGAAACAATGAAATACAAAGAACTTCAAGCTAGAGCAAAGGAAACAATAATAAATGAGAAAACAGGTAGAATTAATAAAAAGAAAAGATTTGGTAAAAGTCTAGCAAATAAAGCACCAGCCGCATTTCTAATCATTCTTTCCAACAAATTAAATTCACAAGGTGGAAAATACCTAGAGGTTAATACACATAAAGTAAAGGCATCCCAATATAATCACCTAAATCAAGAATATAATAAAAAGAAACTAAGTCAAAGATGGAATTATTTTGAGTACCAAGGGGGTAATATAAAAGTCCAAAGGGATTTATATAGTGCATATTTAATAAAGAATGTTAATGAAGATTTAGAAACAATAAATAATGAAAAATGTATAAGAAATTTTGATAATTTCTTAGGACTTCATGATAAGGAAATAGAAAGACTACAAAGGTTAAATAACCTAAGTAGTATAGGTATATAAAACGTAATAATCGTCTTGAAACGGGCGATATACTATGGTTAATGGGTATAATAATACCCTTCATAGTGAAATTTTTAGGGAAACAATTTAGTGTATATATCATTCGTGATATATAAGAGGGTTGCAAGTACCTAAGAACCCCACTGCTTTAGCTGTGGGAGTTTCAGTTATTTATATATTTACTTTTCTATTTAATAATTTTCATATATTAACATTCTGACCTAATCTTATTATTAAAAGTGCATTTTCATTACTACTTCCATTGCTCCTATTGTGAGAAAATTACAAAAGTATCGCAGAGTTTCAATAAGTTTCAAAATGATATTGACAAAATAATGTCAATGTATTATTATACTTATGTCAGCTTGGAAATAATAGGGGGAATGGAAATGACTAAAAAACTAATAGGATTAATAGCTTTTGTTGTAACAGGAGTTGGTATGATGACTTCAACAGTAATTAAAAATATGAATTTTTTAAATATAGGATGTTTTGCAATTGTAGGGTGTTTATTTGCAATAAGCTTAGTTGAACATTTTAATGAATTGAAAAACTAGAGGTGACAGTTATTATGATAGAGTAAGAAGAAAATATATATTTTAATATGTGCATTTATGGGTGCAACTTTTACTTGGTTTATCAATCACCAGATGGGTTATGGAGCAGTTGTTGCTAATGGATTAGTAGGAGTAATTGCTGCAATGATTCTTCCAGGGTATTTGGCTGGTGTTACATACACAGCATCATTTGTTGGAATGAGCTCAACAGTAGTAATACCTTCCTTACTTGTAGCTTCCTTAGGAGGTTTAATAGTAGGAGTGGTTTTTTTAGCTACTACAGAAGTTTATGTAGGTATTGGCGGAAAAGGAGGAACTACTGCTGCATTGGCTTCGATAATTACAAGAACAATTGTAAGCATCTTTGGTTAGGGAGAGAAAAATATGGAAGATATTATAATCTTAGTTGTAGCAATAATTGCAGGCGTGATTACATATATAATAGCAAATATTCTAAATAAAGGAGCTGTTTTTGCTTCAGCAATTGTAACCTTAGTTTCAGGAATTATATTTTCTCATTTTTTTCCTTCAATGGGTAACACATTGATGGTTGTTGCAGCTTGTGCATCTTATGCTGGAATGGTTTCGGTTAAAAATGTTCCAAGGATTTGGGAGATGATTATAGTGTCTTCAATAACTGGAATATTGTTTATAATTGCCAGTACTGCATATGTAGGAGTTGGGGGAAGACTTGGTACAATAGCTGCAATTTCATGCTTTACTTGGCTGGGATTTAAAAAGGTATTTTTAAAGGATAAAAACCTTGGGATTTGAATATTCAAATCCTAAGGTTTTTATCCTTTATAGAGAAGAAATAGGTTGATTTGGCATGACTAATATAAAATGCTAGAGCAAAGTGTTTTAATAAATAAGGTAACGGGTATATTGCATATAAAAATCAAGGGGGGTAAATATGGTTTTTACATGGTATACATCTGCAATTTTAACAATATTATTGTGGGGAATAGCTGATATTTTCTATAAGAAGGGTACTAATCCTAAAGATAAATATAGTCATTTGAGAATAGTCATTATGGTCGCTCTAGTCATGGGGATACAGGCTATATTTGAACTTAGGAAGATGAGCTGGCAATTTGATTTAATCAATATCATAAAGTATTTCCCTGTTTCTTCCATGTACATATTATCCATGGTTTTGGGATATATAGGACTTAGATATCTTGAGGTTTCTATAAATTCACCTTTAAGCAATACCTCGGGCGCTATAGCTGGAGTACTTGCCTTTATTGTTTTAGGTAAGACCATGAACATATGGCAGTTATTTGCAGTATCAATGATTACATTTGGTATTATTGCTATTTCTGTTATTCAGAGAAATCTAGCGGAAGAAGAGAATAAACAAAACAAAATGGTCATAGACAAGAAGTATAAGCTAGGTGCTTTTGCACTTATATTTCCCATACTCTATGCAGTAGTAGATGCCCTAGGAACTTTTCTTGATGATGTCTATCTTAGTAATCTCATGAGTCCAGAAGAAGCATTGATTTCCTATGAACTCACCTTTCTTTTCTGTGGATTTATGGCACTAATCTATATTCTATTCATAAAGATACTTTTGGAATGGCGAAAGAGAAACGATTACA
>CAYMGW010000082.1:6857-8514 GCA_964390085.1 uncultured Tissierella sp. | reverse complement strand
ATATGAATGTCGTTAAACTTAAAAATGTAGATCCAAATATTATTATATCTAGATAAGTATTTGCATAAGGTAGTGTCTGATGGCTAGCACCAAGACCTAAAAGTATTTTTTCTGAGAATATATATATAATTGCTGTAATTGATATCATTAATAAGTAGGATAGAGAAAAACCATTTCTAACAACTTTTCTAGACTGCTCCACATTATTTTGACCGTTAGCTCTAGAAAATGCTGTTGACGTTCCTACAGCTATCATGATACTCAATGCTATTATTATCCTTTGTATAGGAAATACTAATACCAATGCTCCTATTCCATGTCCACCCACATTTCTTCCTACAAATAGAGTATCTACCATATTATACAATTCTGATACTAAAAATGAAATTATTATTGGAATAGAAAACTTAAGTAATAGTTTACCGATTTTTTCTTCTCCAAATAGTTTGTTACTTTTACCCATAATAAAACCTCCATTTATCTTACCTTATTATGTTAACATAAATGGAGGTTTTATTTCATCCACTTGTTTATCCTCTATCTTGGATTATTTTTGGCTTTTTGAAAAAACAAGTTTTTCAGAAACCTTAAGATAATCCAAAAATTTATGAATTTAGTACACTATTTAGTACAAAAAGTACAGTTCCATATGGCTTTATAGTAGTAACTGTATTATATACTGTGGATTTTTTTCCATAATAAAAGGATACATTAGGATGCACATACTCCTTTAATAGCTCCCAATTGTCATTATCTAGTCTTTCTGGACTATTTATCCCTAACCACTTATCATATACTGAGCCAAATCCTCTATCTAAAACATACTTGGTAACTTGAAAATCACTTTCCATATTCAATATATTTAATGAAACTTTTCTCTCTTTAACCTTATCCATAGAAAGACCTCCGTATATCACTCTTTCATCTATTTCATCAGGATTAAATAGCATTATTTGATATCCATATTCAGATTTTGTCACTATATATCCTTCACCCTTATCTATTATGGAATCTCCTAAAAGTGATAAAAGCATATAAGCATAATAAGAAGGCTTCTTTAAATAATTAGATGTAAATATGCCATTTCCACCAAAAAATGTATCGTTGTTTAGTATGGTTTCTTTTGATATTTCATCTACCATATTTAGCACTACTCTATTATTTAAATGAATATAATTATATAGAATATAGGATACCATAGCAATTGTGTCTTGCATGGGGCTAATTTTTTCCTTTGGAAAATAAGGTTCTAGCTCTTTAACATTTGTACTTAGCCACTCCTCCACATCTTCCTCATAGATACTGGAAAAATGATTGATAAAATCATCAATTATATATTTTTCAACATTTTCTGTGATGATAATAGGAATGAGATTTTGTTCTCTTAATAAATCTAAGGTGTTTTCAACCCTAGTCCAGTTAATGAACTTGTGATTCTTATCTCTATAAATATCCATATCCTCAGAGAAAAGCCTATTGACTATACAATACTTAAATTTTATTTCTCTTTGAATTTCCTCTAGAATCCTTCTATTTTCTTCTTCGAGAAGAAGATAAATGTCTCCTAAATCTATTACATCTGGTTTTCTATATTCTTCTACAATATCTTTATTTAAATCTATATCAATCTTTATAATTCTATTATCATAATCGTATC
>CAYMGW010000082.1:4287-6847 GCA_964390085.1 uncultured Tissierella sp. | reverse complement strand
TTCATAATCTTCAATATAACTAGTAAGATAGGGCATAGCATCCTTAATATTAAGGTATTTGATTTTTGTCATCTTCTCAAGCTCTTTTTCATTGACTTTATATTTCTTCCTATACTGCATAGGAGTACAATTATAATGAAGCTTAAAATGTTTATTGTAATACCTTACATGAGAAAATCCAACTTCTTCTGATATTTCAGATATATTCATATCTGAATCTAAAAGTAGTTTCGTTGATTCCTCTACTCTTATTTGATTTAAATATTCATTGAACCCATGTCCTAGTATATCCTTGATTTTATATGATAGGTATTGAGAGCTGAGAAACTCCTTATCAGCTATTTCCTGTAAGCTTACTTTATTCATATAGTTATTACTCATGTATTTAACTATTCTATGATATCTCTCTAGCTGCTCCTCATTCTCTTCTAGACCTTCTCCCTCATAGAAAAGATAATGAAAATTATTTAGTAGATGATACATCATTTCTAGGAGATTTTCTTCTATCTTATCCTCATAATCATCGAGCTTGGATATTGCCTCATAAACAAGTATTGAAATGTATTTTCTCAATTCATAGTACTTTTCATCTTCTTGGGCATTTTCATCTGAAGAATTAGTATAGAAAAATACTTCCTTAGCATCAACATAATATCTTTCAAAGAAATTAGGGTCGATATTTAGTACAAGTACTAAATTGTCTGGATCATTGGATTTAAAACTATAAACTTCATTTGAGTTTATTATCTCTATTTCTCTTTCTTCAAGTGGATATATTTCATTTTCTATACCCACGTCTATAGTTCCTTTTAAGACAAACAAAATTTGAATGGAATCCTGCCAATGAATTGGATATTCCACTATATTCGCCAAAAATATATTTATAGGTAGATCTTTCATATATTCCACATGTTCTTTTCTCATATTAAATCCCCTTCATACTTCTAATCAGATATAAATTAGAAGAATTTATTGAACACCTTTACCATTTAAATATCCTTTATATTCCATATCTGAAACAAGTATATGATTCTCAATCCAGTTAGCAATGAAAACAATTAAATCCATACCAACCTTTTTTTGTTTCTTATCCACATCTTCAGCCTTAATAGATTGAATTTTAGCTACAAATGCATCATGTTGTTTTTTATGATTGTCAAAATTCTCGTAGCCATGAATCTTCATCAATCCCTCTTCATATGTAAAATGTTCTACAGTGTAGTCTGCAAGTCTACCGATAGCCACTATAATTTCATCATATCGGTCAACTCCATCCTTTGCAGAAACCAATGTGTAAATTTCTTCACCTATTCTAAATAACTCCTGATGCTGCTCATTAATCTTTTTTATATTAACACTAAATTCGTCTTTCCATTTAAACATAATTTGTCCCCCTTATATATTATTATTCTTCGAATTCTTCTCTATGATGTAATCCAATTAGATTAGTAACTGGTACTGTAAATATAATACCTGTACCTGGTTTCTTAAGTTGTCCTGCTTCTACCATTGCATTCATTATTTTCTTATACTTATCTATTTCTGTTAAAATTAATATTATTTCCTTAGATGCTTCTACATGTATATTTAAGAATTTCTTTACTTCTGATTCTCCTGTTCCTCTACCATAAAATATGGTGGCACCATTAGCTCCTACTGCCTTTGCAGCTTCTACTACTTTATCAGCCTTTCCCCTTTCAACTATAGCAATTATACATTTTATCTCTATCACAAAACCACCTCCTAAATTTTAGTTAATATTCCTAATATCATTACAGAAATCATCGAGCCTATAGATGTAAGCCCTACTATGCCAAAGCCTGATATTAATGGGTCTACCCCTTGAATAACCGAAGCTAAACCTACAGCTAATGCCATATTTATTGGTATATTTACAGGTCCTGTTGTAGCAGATGCAGCATCAAAGGCTATTGCACCAAAGGGTTCAGGTGCGAAAAATGATAACAATATTACTATCAATAATAATGGTATAATAACTTTTATATATGGAAGGTTTAATAATATCTTTAATAATCCTATGGTCATTCCACTCCCAAAGCCTATGGCCACTCCATGTATTAAAACTTTATTTGGTATAGCCCCTTGAGATAGCTCTTCTACTTCTAAAGCTAATGCTTTTAAGCCTGGCTCTACTAATGTAGCAAAATAACCTATTATAAATCCTATAACTAATATAATCCATTTCTTCTCAATAATTACAAAGTTTCTACCTACAGAATCTCCTAATGGTATTAAACTCATGGTTGTCCCTTTTAAGAATAAATGTAGACCTAGTACAGATAAAAGAAACCCAATTGTAAAATCCTTTACATTATGTAATGGTTTTTTTAAGATAAATATCTGGAATGCAGCTAATATAAAGGTTAAGGGTATGATACTTCTTGCAGTTTCCCAAAGGGCACTTAATCCTGGTAAGTCTTTCATGTCAATTCACTCCCTTGCTATTTTTCATGATTTGCCTTATATACCCATTATAGCATAATTCTAACTATAAAATTATCTAAAAAGAAAATCATAGAAGATAAGAATATTTATAGGG
>CAYMGW010000082.1:0-4277 GCA_964390085.1 uncultured Tissierella sp. | reverse complement strand
AAAGAAAAATATATACCAGAAGTAAAATCTCAGCTTAGATCTAGAATTATAGAGGTTCCACCTGTAATTTATAAGGCTAGCGGTATAAAAGTATTGGGAACAAGAATCAAATCTCTATTATTTTCTACGGATGTGGCTATTATAAAAAACACAAATGCCAATTCAATTATAGCAGTATATCCCTTTACCCCTCAATTATCTATTACCCAAGCCATACTTGAAGTGGCTGCAGTTCCCGTATTCGTAGGTGTAGGGGGTGGACTTACAACTGGTAAGAGATCTGTTGATATAGCCCTTCAAGCAGAACTTATGGGGGCTTATGGAGTTGTAGTAAATGCTCCTACAGCTAATGAGGTAATTGCTAAAATGAGAGATAGAATAGATATACCTATTATTGCTACTGTCGTTTCCGAATGTGACGATTATAAGGGGAAAGTCCAATCTGGAGCTAGTATATTAAACATATCTGGTGGTCCTAAAACAGCTTCTCTAGTAAGAAAAATAAGAGAAGAATTTGGAAAAGAATTACCTATTATTGCTACAGGTGGTCCTACAGAAGAATCAATTCTTGAAACCATAGAAGCTGGAGCAAATGCCATAACCTATACTCCTCCTACTAGTGCTGAAATCTTTGCAGGAGTAATGGAGAAATATAGAAAAGAAGTGAGAGAACATAAATAAAGGAGCATATCGGTTATGATATGCTCCTCTTTATTTATAATCTATTTATTTCCAAGTGCTTTTTCCTTTGCAAAGAATTCCTTAGTAAGTTTAATAACAACTCCACTTAAAGCAGCAACTCCTATTAAGTTTGGAATAGCCATTAAACCATTTAATGTATCTGCTAAATCCCAAAGTGTGTTAAGTCCACCTACAGCTCCTATAACTATGAAAGGAACCCATAGAATTCTATAAATTATATTAACTTTTGGTCCAAATATATATTCAGCACAACGCTCTCCATAGTATTCCCAACCTAATATAGTAGAGAATGCAAATAATAGAATACCTATAGAAACTATAATTCCACCCCAAGTTCCTGGTAGACCATGGCTGAATGCTTGAGTAGTAAGAGCAGCTCCTGTTGCTCCATCTTTCCATACACCTGTAGTTAAAATTGCTAATGCAGTTATTGAACAAATTACAATTGTATCCATAAATACTTCGAATACTCCCCATAGACCTTGACGTACAGGGTGATCTGTAGTTGCAGCAGCATGGGCTATCGGTGCACTACCAAGACCTGCTTCGTTAGTAAATACTCCACGTGCAACTCCATATCTCATAGCCTGTTTAAGAACTGAACCTGCAAATCCTCCTACTGCAGCTGTTCCTGTAAATGCATTACCAAAGATTAATCCAAATGCTTCTGGAATATGTGCTGCATTAATAATTATGATTACTAAACCACCTACTATATAGAATGCCGCCATAAATGGTACTAATTTTTCAGTTACAGAACCAATTCTCTTGATACCACCTACTACAACCATAGCTGCAAATACTGCTAAAACAATACCTACAACAAGTTTATTTGTACCAAATGTTACTTCTAGTGATTGAGCTATAGAGTTTGATTGAACCATGTTTCCTATACCAAATGCTGCTAAAGCTCCAAAGAATGCAAATATATATGCTAGCCATTTCATCTTTAATCCATTTGTAATATAATACATTGGACCTCCAACGAATCTTCCATCAGGAGTTTTTTCTCTATAGTGAACTGCAAGTACTACTTCTGCAAATTTTGTAGTCATACCAAATATTGCAGCTATCCACATCCAGAATATAGCTCCTGGTCCTCCAACAGCTATTGCTGTAGCAACACCTGCTATATTACCTGTACCTACAGTAGCAGCTAATGCTGTAGCAACTGCTTGGAACGCTGTTACCTCACCTTCTCCTTTTTCATCCTTAGCAAACATCTTAAGTAAAGTGTTTTTTAGGATGTAACCAAGTTTTGTAATTGAGAAAAAATTAGTGCGAAAAGATAAATAAATACCTGTTCCTACCAATAAAATAAGCATTGGTGGACCCCATACAAAACCATTAATAATACCATTGATTTCCATCAATTTATCCATTGACCTGCCTCCTTTTATATTAGACTATGCCTATTATATATAAGGAGTTTCAAAAAACTTCAAAAATACTCAGAATCATTTTCTGAATATTTTCAATTGTTTTACTTTTCACAAAGTATGCATATACCAGATAGAAATTTTTTCATATTTATTGAGCCTTTTTCCTTAGACTTACCTCGAATATAGTCCATTTCACGTTTTATTTGTTCAAAATTAAACAGTGTATTTGAGTATTCTACAAAGGTCTCATTCATATAATCCTCAATACCTAAGGATGCTATATTAGTCATGGCTATATTGATAGCCCTCCTCATCCTCTGCTCCATAGCCTTGGGATTACTAGTAAACTTAGAACATATCCCCCTTATAGGAATATTATTTATTTTAACTTCAGTTTTCATTAAAAATTTTATAACTTTTACTAAATCTTCACTTCCTATTTCACCTATAATACCCAGTTTAAAAAGAACCAAATTGATATCTTGTTCACAATCCTCTGTCTCAGTAATTACCTCAGAATTTGGCGAAATATCGTTAAATATTTGCTTAATTTTATTCATCTTTTCTTCTAATTCCATATTATATTTAACTTTTCTTATTATGGTCTCTACTTCTAAATCATTTATAGGCTTATAAATGAAATATTCCACACCACTCATATAGGATTTTTCAACGTTTTCTTTAGATGTATAGTTGGATATCATAATAAATTTAGTCATAATGTTCTTTTTCTTGATTTCATTAATTATATTAAAACCATTAAACTCTTCATCTAACATATCCAAAATGATTAAATCTGGCTCTAAATTTATTATTTCTTCCATATCTTCTAAAGGATTTTTAGATACACCTACAATAAAACCTAAATGACTGCTATGGATAATCTTTTTTAAGGTATTTATATCATTTATATTTTTATCTAATATAAATATCTTCATATTTTATCCCTCATTTACAATCTGTTATTTTAATCTTTCTTCAGTCTTAAAAATTCCCATTTTGTCTCGCTAGTTATAACTGAAATTAAAATTGCCATACAACCTATTAAAAACCTTATTGTAAAGGGCTCTTTTAAAAATATAATTGCAAAAGTACTACCAAATACTGCTTCTAAACTTAAAATTATAGCTGCATGAGTTGAGTTTGTATATTTTTGTGCAACAGTCTGTATTAAAAATGCAAGCATTGTACTGAATATGGCTAAATATAATATTGGAATTATTGTATGAGGTTTAATATTAATCTGTGTTCCTTCAAATAGTAAGGCAAAGAATAAGGAAAGTATTCCTGCTGTGCCTAATTGTACTATTGATATTACATATGGATCTGATTCCTTTGCAAAGTATCCTGTAGAAGAAATATGAAATGCAAACATTATTGCACATAAGAATGTCAAAAAGTCTCCATATCCAATTGTAAAGTCACTATTTAAACTAAGTATTCCAATTCCAACCAAGCATAAAAAAGCTGCTGCCACATCAAATTTATCTGGTCTCTTCTTAGATATCACCCAATAAATAAATGGTACCATAACTACATTTGTTGCTGTAATAAAAGCTTGTTTACCAGCTTCAGTATATTGTAGACCTACTGTTTGAGTCGCAAAACCTGCAAATAAAAACAAACCAACTATTGCTCCAGCTTTAATATCTTTTATATGCGCTTTCCTAATTTTCTTAAAAAATATAAGAGATAGTGCTATTGTTGAAATAATAAATCTATAAAACAATAAGTAATAAGGAGTTACGTGGTCTAATGCATTTTTGGTCACAACAAACCCTGAACCCCAAATAATAGCAACTAAAAGCATGGATATGTCTGCATATAAAGATTTTTTATCTTTCAATAAAATTCCCCCTTCCTACTTATCTAATTATACCATATTCTTCTGCATAAATAACTTCTATATAATAAACTGACACCAAAAATGTAATTTCTAATAAAATAATATTAATACTAAATAGTAAGGGTGATCTTATGGATAAAAACTTAATTGTAGGCAGTAACAGTATGGTAAGACTTGCAAATGGCAATTCTGTCAATTATATAAACTTTGATAATGCCGCTACAACACCTCCCTTTCAATCAGTTATAAAGGAAATAGTTAGTTTTTCTAATATTTATTCTTCTGTGCACAGGGGTACAGGATATAAATCCATAGTGTCTTCAATGATATATGATGAAGGAAGAGAA
>CAYMGW010000081.1:0-8563 GCA_964390085.1 uncultured Tissierella sp. | reverse complement strand
AGGGAGCAGTTTTAGTTATATCTCACGATAGATATTTTTTGGATAATGTTGCAAATAGAATATTTCATATAGAAAACTTAAAATTAAATATTTATAATACTAATTACACTAATTTTATGGTAAGAAGAAAGAAAGAATTAGAGATATATAAAAAACATTTTGAAGATCAACAAAAGGAAATAAAAAGGCAAGAAGAAATAATCACTAGATTTATGAACTATGGAGGTTCTAGATATATAAAACAAGCTCAAAGTAGGCAAAAGATATTAGATAAGATAAAGGTAATGACTAAACCAGTTGACCAAAAGAAAACTAAAATAAAATTTGAACCTAAGATTAAATCTGGTAGAGATATTTTGAAGGTTGAATCTCTAGAGAAATCCTTTGGAGGCTTCAAGTTATTAAAGGACATCAACTTCAATATCTATAGAGGAGAAAAGGTTGGTCTTATTGGAGCTAATGGAATAGGAAAATCTACATTATTTAAAATAATCTTAGGTCAGATTCCTAAAGATAGTGGAAGCATAACTATTGGCCATCATGTAGTCAGCGGTTATTTTGACCAAGAAATGGCTAAGCTTAATTTAGAAAAAACTGTTATAGATGAAATATGGGATGAAAATCCGACCTTTGACCACTATCAAGTAAGGACGCTTCTTAGTCAATTTATGTTTATAGGCGATGATATCTTTAAGGAAATATCGGAACTTAGTGGGGGAGAAAAAGGCAGACTTTCTCTACTAAAGTTAATGCTATCTAATGCTAACTTTCTTTTAATGGACGAACCTACAAATCATCTAGATATTGATTCTAAGGAAGTTCTAGAAGAAGCAATACTTGATTATGAAGGTACATTATTTGTAATATCCCATGATAGATATTTCCTAAATAGAGTAACAGATAAAGTTCTAGAATTAACTGAGGAAGGAATCAAAGAATACTTAGGAAATTATGATTATTATTTAGAAAAGAAAAATGAAGTATTATATGTAGAAGATGAAGATAATGGTAAAACAAAAACTCAAATAAAACTAGAAAAAAGAAGAGAAAAAGAATTAATAAAAGAAGAAAAAGCTAAACGAAAAGAAATAACTAGTCTAGAAGAAAGAATCTCTGAAGAAGAAGCTCAGCTAGAAGAATTAGATGCTCTTCTTTGTGATCCTTTAATATACGATACACCTGAAAAAATTGTTGAATTAACGAAAAAAAGAGAGAAAATTCAACTTCAACTAGAAGAACTATATGATAAATGGATTTTGTTAACTGAAGGCTCATTCCACATATAATTCACATATTATACACAATACCCACAAGGTTATCCACAGTACAAGGCCTATATTTTAAGGTTTTTCTTATGTTATCCACATTGCCCACATAATTTTATAATAATTTAGCTTATCTATATGTGGACAATTTGTGGAATAATTTGTTAAAAAACATTAAATTAAGTCTAAGTTTGGTACAACATTTAAATGTAGATCTGATTCTTTTCCTTCTTTATAGTTAAAATAAGCAGCTGCACCTATCATAGCAGCATTATCTGTGCATAATATTCTAGAGGGGTATAATATTTTTATACCTTCTTTTTTACCTCGTTCTTCCATCATGGATCTCAAACCTTGATTTGCAGCAACTCCTCCAGCTATAACTATTTTATTGGAATTTCTTTCCTTGGCAAGCCTAAAGGACTTATCCACAAGGACATCTAGTACAGCCTGTTGAAAAGATGCTGCCACATCTTCTACTACTATTTCTTCACCCTTTTGTTTTGCCTGATTCAAATAATTTAATACTGCTGTCTTAAGTCCACTAAAACTAAAATCATAGGACTTTGGCTCTAGCATTACCCTAGGAAAATCTATGGCCTCTTTATTTCCAGTTGTGGCTAGCTTATCTATAACTGGTCCTCCTGGATAAGGAAGTCCTAATGCTCTAGCTACCTTATCGAAGGCTTCCCCTGCAGCATCGTCTCTTGTTCTACCTATTAATTCATAATCAGTATAGCTATTTGCCTGTACTAAATAGGTATGTCCACCGGATACTATTAAGCAGGTAAAAGGAGGCTGTAGATCTTTATGGTTTATATAGTTTGCACAAACGTGTCCTTCTACATGGTTTACTCCAATTATTGGTATGTCTAAGCCATAAGCTATAGCCTTAGCTGTAGATATCCCTATTAACAATGCCCCAACTAATCCAGGACCTTGAGTTACCCCTATTAAGTCTATGTCACCAAAACCAACATTTGCTTTATCCAATGCTTCTTGTATTATTGGATTGATAGCTTCTATATGCTTCCTTGAAGCTATTTCAGGTACTACACCGCCGAATTTTCTATGAATATCTATCTGAGAAGATATTATATTAGATAAAACTTCTCTACCATCTTTTATCACAGCACAAGAGGTTTCATCACAGGAAGTCTCTATGGCTAATGTTAACATAATAAACACCTCTTATTTCTATAATTTTTTCCACATTATTATTGCATCTTCATTATCATCTGCATAGTATTTTGGTCTAACTCCCGACTCAACAAAACCATATTTTTTATATAAATTTTGAGCAGATATATTAGACTCTCTTACTTCTAATGTCATCGCTTTAATTCCTTGTTTTGTGCACAAGTAAATAAGGCCTTCTACTATAGCTTTACCTACTCCCATTTTTCTATATTTACTTTCCACTGCAATATTAGTTATATGCCCTTCATCCAGTATCAGCCATATGCCACCATAACCAACTACCATATTATCTATCTCGGCTACAATATATCTAGCCAATTGATTTTTAGTTATTTCAAGTAAAAAAGATTCCTTAGGCCAAGGAGTAGTAAAAGCATCTTTTTCGATTTCCATTATTCTATCTAAGTCTTTTTCTTCCATTTTACGGATAATAATATCCATGTTATCTTTGCTCCTTTTCTCTTAATTCCCTTTGAGCTTGAGATTCTCTTAGATACTCTGGTACTAAAGTATAGTAATCATCTTTATTCCCTTCATTATATTTTATAAGGGCTAATTCTCCAATACTGGTAGCTCTGCAAAAGTTCCCTCCAATAGTTGAAAAAAGGACTTTCCCTTTTAATCCCTCTTTGATTTTTTCTTTATGTAAAAGAGAACCATCTCCATTCACCAATACTTCATCATAGGATTTATCAACAATATCTAATAAATTATATATATCTAATACATCAGGCTCCATTACTGTCTTAATCTTACCATCTTCCCATGTATATATGCCTGTATAAACTCTATCTCTTCTTGCATCAATCATTGGGATAATAATTTTATTATAAGGTAAATTAAAAGCTAAAGCCTCTAAAGTAGATATACCTACCACTGGCTTATTAAATAGATGAGCAAAGGCTTTTATAGTTGCCACACCAATTCTAAGTCCTGTAAATGAGCCGGGTCCAATAGCCACACCATAAAGGTCTATATCACTAACCTTTAAATCTAAACTATCTAGTATTTCTTTAACCATTGGTACTAGCTTCTCTGAGTGAGTTTCCTCTTGATTCAATGAGTACTCTCCTAATACCCTGTTTTCATCTAGTACTGCACAAGTTGCCATCATAGTTGATGTATCTAAAGCTAATATTTTCAATTTTTCTCCAACTCCTTAAGTATCTCTATATATCTATTACCATAGCCTGTAATATTTATCCTTCTTTCATCTAGAGCTTTACCCTTTTCTATATCTAATACTACTCTTTCCCTGGGCAATAATTTCTCTATTTTTTCTGCCCATTCTATAATACAAACTCCCTTTCCATAGAAATATTCATCAAATCCTAAATCATAAAGTTCTTCCACATTTTCCAATCTATATACATCAAAATGATAAACCGGAAGTCTTCCACTGTATTCATTAATTAGAGCAAAAGTTGGACTAGTTATATAGTCACTAACTCCAAGGCCTAAACCTATTGATTTAGTTAAGGTGGTCTTTCCCGCGCCTAGCTCACCGTTTAGACAAACTATATCTCCACCTTTTAAAATATTCCCTATTTTAATTCCAAACCCTTTAGTTTCTTCCAATCCCTTTAATCTTATTTCCAAAAGTATCAACCTTTCAAATATATTGCTAATATTATATTATATCATAGTGTAATGAAAATTAACAAGAATCTTAGGTCTGATTCTCTTTACTTCTAATCCTCAATTATTTCCCATCCTCTAATCATGCAGATATTTTTAATTTCACCTGTAATTTCGTTAATCCTGCTTGTCTCAGCACCCCATGTAGAATTCAATAAGCCTTGACCCCCACCACCAGCAACTATATCTATTAAACAATTATTTTCATCTTCTAGTTTCAATATTAAACATGCCATCAATTGAGAATTATTTCTGAAATAATATTTTTCACTCATAAAAATATAAATATTTTCTTCTGGTTTCAATTTATAATATTGTATATCACTACTTAATAGTTCAAGAATTTTATCTACATTTCTACCTTTTACTACTAATCTTTTACTATCCACAATTATCCCCCTTCCAAAAATTATCCTCAACATAATGTTACACTATATATCACCCCCTTAAGATTCTTCGCCACGCTCAGAATGACAAGATCCTAAGACACATAAATGTGTACTTATATAACTTTATAAAAAAGAAGCTAATCATTTAGCTTCAATAACTGTTCCCTCAATATTTTTATGTCCATGCCAATAATTTCCCATATCAGATTTAAATTTACACCTTCATAATCATGAACTATACGATTTCTTAATCCCCTCATCTTAAACCAAGGCATTTCTGGATTTTCCATTATATATTGCTTATCTAATTTATTAACTAGTTCACCAATTTGACTTAAGTTAAATACACATGCTTCTACCATCATACTATTATTTCTAAATCCAGTATAATCTACATCATTCGTATATTCTAATATGGTGTCAATATAATTAATTATCTTAAGAATAATCTTTTGATTTTTCATATATAACCATACCCCCATCTTCAATTTCCTGTATTATTAAAGAATCTGGTTCAAAATGTGACTTATCAATTAAGTCTATATCTACTCCTAAAGTATCCACAAGGACTTCCAGTAATCCAACAAAATCAAGCCCCTTTAATTTTCCATTTGTATCAATATATAAATCTATATCACTATTATTATTAGCTTCTCCTTTGGAATATGAACCAAATAATATTGCTTTATTTACTGGGTAATTTCTTAATATTGGAATTGTCTTATTCTTTATTGTTTCAATTGAAATAATATTAGAAGTCATAGTACACAACCTCCTCGGTTTATTTAACAATAAATCTATATATTTATTATATCATTAAATATATAACATTTGTAGTTACAGTTTGCAATAACTCATTTTTAGGATAGAGCTTTAAACCCATTGAATTATCAATATCTTCTGCACGTGTCATTATTATCTATTATTGTTTTGAACTATTCTCTTTTCTTCCTTTCCATTGGATAAAAATCCGTATTCAATTAATATGGCTGGTATCTTTGTTTGATTTAGTACAATTAAATCTTCCCTTTCTATAATGCCCTTATCCTTAGCCCCAGTTCCATTGATAAGTGATTCCATTACAATCCTTGCCAATTCATTATTATTTAAATCACCAATGGTACTTTCTCTATCTGGAAAATAAAGCACCTTCATTACGTCTTCTGTTTCTAATTCATAAGCAGTCTTATCCCAAATATAATAGGTATTACAGATAATGCTACTCCCTCAATTTTTACTGTCATCTTTATTTGCTTAGGTGTTGCACAGTATACCAAACTGTCTCAATCGATTTTTTGACCAATTGTCATCGCCTTCAATTAAAAGGATGTTTTTCAAATGCCTCACCTCTTTTAGTTGGGATTGTTTGTAAATATTATATCACATAGTAAAATATTCCTAAGCAATTAAGGATAAATAACCAACCTTTTGCTTAGGAATATTTAAACTCTACTTCTAATCATTCTTCTGCAATAATAAACTATCTTTTACCACATCTCCAGATTTAAATACAGAAAGCATTATACCAATTAAGGTCATATTTATAATTGTGCCCATTCCACTATAGGAAATGAAGGGTAAGACATAATTAGTTTTTAATTGCATCAAGTTGGGTGATAATATTATTTACACTTTTATATTGATACATAGGTTTTCCTCCTTATTAATTATAGCAGCACACTTTAATACAACTATGCAACTATTTTTCAACATTTCCCCATACTATAACTATTTTCACTATTATTGCCTATTTCTTATGACACAAGATAAAAAATTAAGAATTTAACATTTTTTCATAAATGGCATTGAATATTATATTACATTTACTTAATACTTCTTTAGGTACTTTTTCTATGAATTCATATTGTCTTTCGCTTAAATCCAATGCTTTAATTTGATCCATTAAAATATCACCCTTGGTTTGAATATTGTAATCATCAAGATTTACCCTAGTAAAGAAGGTGCTAGTTGAATTTGTTATTGGAACTACTGTCACTATGCCATTTAGTTCTTTTTGTGTAATGGGATCTGATATTACAAGGCCAGGTCTATAGCCTTCCTGTTCATGCCCCTTGGATAGTGAAAAATTAATTTTTATTATATCTCCAAACTCTAAATTATTGAAGTCATTTTTATCTAGTTTAATCATTATTCTTACCACACTTCTTTCCCAATAGGATTTCCCCAATCCATATCTAATTTTGGATTTAATTTTTCTCCCTTAGATTGTTCAGCTAAAAGTTCAAATTTTGTTTTTTCTTGTTTCTTTTTTAATATTATCTTTTCCCCTTCTATATCAACATTAAAACTTATATTTTCAAAATTGTTACTATCTATATTTAATTCATCTAATATAATCTTTGGTATACGAATAGCTGCGCTATTGCCCCATTTAGCTAAATTAAGTTTCATCCAAATCACCTCTTTTTTAATTACTTCTTATATTTAAGATATACTCGTATATACTAAATGTCAATCTTAACTATATCTTATGTAAAAAAATATATATTATATAATGTTTGAATCTATTTTCCTTTTCTTCTTATAAAAAATCTCATCACATACTTGTAAACTATCTATTGTCTCCTTTAAGATTGGTATTTCATAAAATCCCATAAGTTGGGCTTCTATTTTATATGAGACTCACTGTAATTCCACTACACGCTTTGCTGTTTTCATATCTTTTAAATTAAGTTTTTTAATCATCAACTTTCTTCTTTTATTTCATATAGTCTTATTTATATAACTTTATAAAAAAGAAGCTAATCATTTAGCTTCAATAACTGTTCTCTCAATATCTTTATGTCCATATCAATGATTTCCCATATTAGATTTAAATTTACACCTTCATAATCGTGAACTATACGATTTCTTAAACCTCTCATTTTAAGCCAAGGAATCTTTAGTAGCTTCACCTTTGGCATATGAGCCAAATAATATTGCTTTATTTACTGGGTAGTTTCTTAATATTGGAATTGTCTTTTCTTTAATTTGTTCAATTGTAATAGTATTAGAAGTCATGATTCATAACCTTCTTTGGATTTATTTAACAATTTATCTACATATTTATTATATCATTAAACAAATAAACATATAGTATCTATACAAATATAATAAATTTGATTTTATATCATTAGGATAGAATACTGATCTACAACTGCAGGTTTATAAATACGTTTTTTGTTCCTCCAATCCCTTTTTATCTAAGATAGTAATATCTTTATTTCCTATCCGTAATAATCCCTCTGCCTCAAGACTTGAAAGAACTCTCCTTAAATGTCTTGTAGTTATTCCAAAAACCTCTGAAATTTCTGAATTATTGAAGTGAATTTTTTCTGAAGAAAGCATTTCTGATGTTTCTAAAATATATTTACAGAGCCTATTTTTGACTGGATAAAGCATAGCCCTAGAGTAGTTTTTGGAGGATCGAGTCAATTTAAAGGTCAATTTTCTACATAAAAACTGTAAAAATGATGGATTCTCCATCAACTTTTCCCAGAATATTTTTTTCGAAGCCCCCAATAAAGTTACTGGTGTAACAGCTCTTACTGTATGCAAATTCCTACAGTTCGTAATAAATTCAATGTCCCCTAGCAAACTAGTAGGTTCTATATAATCAATCAAAACCTCCTTACCTTCCTCTGATAATGGGGATATTTTTGCCTTACCCTCAACGCAAATATAGAAATACTCTGGATTTTCATCTGCTGTTAAAATCTCTTCTCCCACATCATATTGATGCAATTCTAAAGAAGTCAAAAAATTAGTTGAGAAAATTTCTTCTAAATCGTGTTGACTAATATATTTTTTAATTTCATCTATATTAGTTTTACGAATCATATCCACACTCCCCTTATGGCGAAGGACAATTGTCCTATTTGGTTTTTGCAATATTAATTATACTAAAATCATAAGAGTAAGTAAAGTTAATAAGAAAGGAAGTGTTCTAATATGATTTCAATAATTGATGATATTTCTCTTGCAAGACTTGGTGGTGAACGTATGCATTGGTTTAGGGAAAAAATGCCTATTATTTCTAAAATGAATGAGATGCTCAAAGAAGAGAAAACT
>CAYMGW010000080.1:8245-8574 GCA_964390085.1 uncultured Tissierella sp. | reverse complement strand
TATGAATGCTCTCTTGCTCATGTAATAAAAATATATCAATATAATCTGTTCCCAACTCTTTTAAAGCTAACTCTAAGCTATTTTGTGCCATTTCTTTTGTATAAGCATAAGTCTTTGTAGATATATGGTAATCTTCTCTCTTTATACCCTTCAAAGCAGTCTTTATATACTGATAATTTTCATAAATCTCTGCTGTATCAATAAAATTAATGCCTTTATCGTAGGCATATTCTATAAGATAAGCCCCTTCTTCAACCGTTAGACCTGCTTGAAAAGGAGTCATTGTAAGAGAGCCAAAACAAAGCCTTGATACCTCAATATTAGTAGTT
>CAYMGW010000080.1:4760-8235 GCA_964390085.1 uncultured Tissierella sp. | reverse complement strand
TTTCCTAATTTAATTCTGTCCAATCATTTCACCTTACTCTAAGTATTCTAGGTATAATTCTGCGGTTAATAAATTCATACATATTGCTGAAAGGATTAATCCAGAATCATTGAGCAGAAAGCCTCCTATTGCTCCTGATAATCCTGCTAGTGCCGCAATTAAGATTTTACTGTTTATTTCCTTAAAATAAAATACTGTAGCATGTAAAGCCATATGTAAGAATAATAAATATGTCCAAAAAGAATTACCTGTCAATTTTATATTCATAAGTATTTTTCTAAATACTATTTGATTTAAATAATTAAATCCATTGTTTTTTATAAGCAATATTGTATTTCCCAAATGTGTAGTATTTTTATTAAACTTAATATCAATATATCCCATAATAGAAACAAGAAGTATGATTGATAATGCCATAAAAAATATCCTTTTCATACTCAAATCTTTGTTGAAAATTTCCATAACATAAAAAACCGTAGCAACTACAAATGCCATGGTTCCTCCCACATTAGCTCCATAATGAGGATGTCCCACCAATATAACCGATATACCGAATAAAAACAACGGGAATATTTTTTTGCTATTTCTTCTTAATAATTCAATAGAAAGTACAGATACAGAGCCTAAGAATAAGCCCACCATTTCATTACCTATTCCATAATATCTTGCCCCAATTATAGGGTCGTGAGATAAAACTGAATATTTGCTAATGCTACCTCTTAAAAGCAAATCTAGAATTATCAAGAAAACAGAAATACTTGCAACAAGAATAATTTGACTACTATCTTTTCTAGTTTTCCATAGTATAAATAAAGCTACTATTATAAATGCTAATAAAATCAAAATAAAGCTAAAGATATTTCTTGTTTTAAATATTGATACCATAATAAATATACTAGGAAAAGCCAATACCATTACAAACAAAACCTTACCAATATCCCTTAGTGAATTTGAAAGCCTTATTTTTGCAATAAGAAAAATAATTGCTAGAGCTATTATCAACATTGAAAAAGCTCCATAGTAGTATAAAGTACTAAATCTTACTTTAGATGTAAGATTAATTTGTTCATTTTTCTCTATTATCTTCTCTAGAGGTATATTTTTCTTTATTGAGCTTATTGGACTTCCTGACATATTATCCATAGATGCCCCTAGAAAACTCATTACAGTAGGTCCTATGTCTATATTTGCAACTACTCCTTCTCTGTTAGTAGTTTTAGAAATCAATTGTCCTTCTTCAATACCCTTCCCCCAAAATATTATTGGAGATAATTTGCTATCGTCAACATTTACATCTCCACTATTAGGGCTTGTAATAATCAACAATGAATTGTCATGGTCTAATCTCTCGATTAAATCACCTAAAAATGTATCTGTATCTATTAAAATTTTCTCTCGAATATGCTTAAACTCTTCATCTGATAAAAATTCACTATATCTATAGAGCCTATCTAAATCACCAGTATCCCCTACAATAAAATCCGCGGGACTCATGATTATCTCATTTAAAAGCATATTATAATCAGTTTTTATAGCAAATGAATAATCATTTTCTTCCATAGTTATATTGTCTATATTGCCATAATCAATTAAACCTTTAGAGTCCATAGGAATCAAGGCTGCAGTTTTCAGAGGCATATTCAGCAAATCACTATTCCCATAAATCCCAGTTTTTAGTCCTGCTTTATGAAGGTTATCCCCTATTGCACCTATATAAGGCGAATAATTATTGTCTTTATTTAAATTAACTAATCTACTAATAGAATTACTTAATATAGTAGTATCTAATTCTTTAGATATGAATTCAATACTAGAGTAATTAGAATAAGCCTTCCTTGAGGAATTTATTGTAAGAAAGCTTTCTGCACCAGTATATCCTGATACACCCCTAGTATTCATCAGTCCAATGCTGCCTTCTTCAATTATTCTTTTTAAATTCTCCATGGACTCTATATCTTTTAAAGTTAATTTATTTACAACAATAAGATATGCCTTTGGATTATCTTTAGTTCCATAAGATATGGATGGTACTAATAATACTAATAATAGAAAAAACATCAATATCCTTCTTAGTTTCAAATCAATTCTCCCTTAATTTAACGTCCATTTTTTAAATAATTCTTCAATAGTTCTTCTAATAGTTCATCTCTTTCTATGCGGCATATAGTAGATCTAGCATTATTATAACTAGTAATATATGTTGGATCTCCCGATAATATATATCCTATTATCTGATTAATTGGGTCATAACCCTTCTCCTCTAAAGATGAATACACTGAAAAGATTATCTCTTCCACAGAGCCAATATTCTCCTTTGGTGGTTCAAATTTCATAGTTTCATTAAATTTATTATTCACAGGAACACCCCCTAATATACTGATATTATATCATATATTCCCTATAGATAATATTAAATAAATATTAGCAAAAGCTAATATTTATTTAATATTTATATTACTTTACTTTATCTGTCCTTTAATTAAATCTGGAACAATGGAAAGAGCCTCATCTGCTTTAGTGACATCCTTGCCGCCAGCTTGAGCCATATCTGGCCTTCCACCGCCTCCTCCACCAGTTCTCATAGCTACTTCTTTTATTATATTTCCAGCATGTATTCCTTTTTCAACAATATCCTTAGTTACCATTCCCACGAAGGAAAGTTTATCGTCTTTTACACTAGCTAACACTACAACTCCTGAACCTAATCGATTTCTTATTTCATCACCTAAGTTTCTCAAGCTATTCATATCTAAATTATCTACCTTATAGGTAATTAAAGAAATTCCTTCTATATCAGTTTTAGAAGATAATATTTCATCAGCAATAGATGATGCCATTTTTGATTTAAGGCTCTCTATTTCTTTTTCTTTCTCTTTAATTTCTTCAGCTAAAGTTTTAGCTTTCTCTATTAAATTATTTTTATTAGTCTTTAAGATGCTAGATAATTGGTTTATATCCTCTTCCATATGATTCATATAATCATATACACCTTCACCTGTAATTGCTTCTATTCTTCTAACTCCAGAAGCAATACTTGATTCGGAAAGTATCTTAAATAAACCAATATTTCCTGTGTTTGACACATGGGTTCCACCACATAATTCCCTAGAATATTCACCCATTTTTAGTACTCTTACCTCATCTTTATATTTATCTTCAAACAATCCTACCACGCCCATTTCTTGAGCATGTTTAAGGGTAGTCTCTAAAGTAACTACTTCTAAGGCTTCAAGTATTTTAGAATTAACTATTGCCTCTATTCTTTTTAGCTCATCTGGTGTTATAGCTTCAAAGTGAGTAAAGTCAAATCTAAGTCTATTAGGCATTACAATGGAACCAGCTTGATTAACATGTTCCCCTAATACATCCTTTAAAGCTCTATGAAGAAGATGGGTTGCAGAGTGATTTCTTCTAATGGAATTTCTCCTCTTATCATCTACAGAAGCTATTACTTTATCTCCGACCTTAGCAGTTC
>CAYMGW010000080.1:3767-4750 GCA_964390085.1 uncultured Tissierella sp. | reverse complement strand
TGAATCAAATGGTCTCCTTTTGAATGCTTAGTATCTAATACCATAGCTTTGAAATCTGAGCTTTCTATAATTCCTGTATCCCCTACCTGACCTCCAGACTCACCATAGAAAGGTGATTCATCTAATATAATTATTCCTTCTTCTTCAGCTTTTAATTCATCTACTTTCTCATTATCAGTAAATAATCCTGTGATTTGTGCTACAATATTAGTTTTCTCATATCCTCTAAAAATAGTCTCTAAACCTTCAAAATAGTCTTGATCACTACCTGCTGTCCAACCACTATCTCCCTCATCTCTAGCTTTTCTAGCTCTGTTTCTTTGCTCTTCCATATTAGCATTAAATCCTTCTTCATCTACTTCTAAGTTTCTTTCCTCAAGGATTTCTTTTGTTAAATCAAGAGGGAATCCATAAGTATCATATAATTTAAAAGCCTTTTCTCCAGATAAAACAGTCTCTTTATTTAGTTTAATTTCATCTATATATTCTTCTAATATTGATAATCCTTGATGGATTGTTTCTTGGAATTTATCTTCTTCTGCTTTGATAATTTTCTTAATTTGGTCTTCTCTTTCCTTAATTTCAGGATATTCTACTTTCCATGAATTGATTACAACATCAACAATTTGGCTTAAGAAGGCTTCCTCTATACCAAGAAGTTTACCATGTCTTGCAGCCCTACGAATTAACCTTCTTAATACATAGCCTCTCCCCTCATTACTAGGTAATACGCCATCAGAAACTAAAAATGTCATAGCCCTACTATGGTCAGTAATTACTCTTATGGAAACATCTCTTTTATGATCATTTCCATATTTAACCTTAGCAATTTCTTCTACCTTTCTAATGATTTCCCTAACTGCTTCAGTATCGAAAATAGTTTTTGTTCCTTCCATTACACAAGTGATTCTCTCAAGTCCCATACCTGTATCAATATTTGGATTTGGCAATGGATGATATACTCCATTTTCATCCTTATCAAA
>CAYMGW010000080.1:0-3757 GCA_964390085.1 uncultured Tissierella sp. | reverse complement strand
ATCAAATTGAGTAAATACTAGATTCCAAACTTCAATAAATCTATCACATTCACATCCTGGTTTACAGTCTGGAGAACCACAGCCATATTCTTCTCCTCTATCTACATAAATCTCAGAGCATGGGCCAGATGGACCAACCTCCAACTCCCAGAAATTATCTTCCTTACCTAGTCTTACAATTCTCTCAGTAGGAACTCCCACCTCTTTATTCCATATTTCAAAAGCCTCATCATCTTCTAAGTATATAGTTACCCATAAGTCTTCTTTTGCTATTCCCATTCTTTCTGTAAGAAATTCCCAAGCCCAAGCTGTAGCTTCCTTTTTAAAATAATCTCCAAATGAAAAGTTTCCTAACATTTCAAAAAATGTAGCATGTCTATCTGTTTTACCTACATTATCAATATCACCAGTTCTAATACATTTTTGGCATGTTGCCATTCTCTTATTAGGTGGAGTTAATTCTCCTGTAAAATATTTCTTTAGTGGTGCCATACCAGCTCCAATTAATAGCAATGATTTATCATTTTTAGGAACAAGTGAAAAACTTGATGCAACTAAATGCTCTTTTTCTCTAAAAAAATCTAAAAATTCTTTCCTTATCTCGTGTAATCCCATCTTTTTCATCATATACACCTCTCCATTTAAGATTATCTATAACCATCGAATACATCGAATAGTTTATAAGTTTCATCCGTTGTATTAATTGCAAAAACGTCCCTCCTAGAGGGACGAAATTCTCTATCTATTATATTTGGATTATAATTTAATATTGCCTATTTGTCAATAATTAGGACTTTTAATTCTCTGCCTTTGGTGGTTTCTTAAGCTTTTCACCAATAAAACCAAATAGAATTATAAGGATAGCTACTACTGGAACAGCTAAAATCATTCCTAATACTCCAAATATTCCCCCTCCTAATATTATTGAAATAAGTATTATTAAGGGATGTATTCCCGTAGTATCTCCTATTACCTTTGGTGCCAGTATATTATTCTCTGCCCATTGAATTAACACAAAGAATACTGCTATCCATATTGCCTTTAATGGGCTAATTAAATAGGCAAAAAACACTGCCGGTAAAAAGCCTAAAAACGGTCCAATATAAGGTATTATATCGGCAATTCCAGTAATAAATCCAATGACAAGAGCAAAATCAATTCCCATAATAAGTAGAACTATGGAAGTTGTAATTCCCACATATACAGCCATGATTATTTTACCTCTTACGAACTTGGATAAAGAATCATCGATTTTAAGGAATAAATTTAAAGCATCTTTCCTATATTTTTTAGGAATAAACCCCATCAACTTATCTTTAAAATAGTTTTTATCTACTAAAAAATAAAAAGTTAATATAGGTGTTAATATTAAACTAACAACCTTTGAAAATGTATTAAGTATCCCTCCAATAAAGTTTTTAAGTCCATTTACAACCATACTTTCTATTCCAACAATATTTTCCATAACTACTTGTTGTACCCCTTGAAACATTGGAGGCAAATCCCCTAAAGTAGAATAATATTTATTATATAATTCATCTATTAAGGCCGATGCCTTTTCTAAATATTTAGGCAAATCTACTACAAGTCTTTTTATTTCAGTAGTTGATTTTGGAATTACTAAAAATGCAAAAATCAAAAAAATAGCAACTATACCTAGATATAATAAGAGAACACCCCTTAATCTATTTATTTTCTTCTTTTCTAAATAATTAATAATCGGATTAAAAAGATATGCTAGAATTGCAGAAAAAATTATGGTATAAAATGTGTCTGATAATATTGTATATTTTTTAAATGAATTATACAGCAAAAACAAAAAAACTAAACCTAATACTATAGGTAAAAGTTTTTTATCGTTAACTCTAATTTTTTTCTTATCTGATACAAAGTTGTTTCCTATATTAATAAGGTAATAAATGATTAAAACCAACAATATAGAAGAAAGTGTCCAAATTAATTTAATAAAGAAACTTGGTGGGTTATAATCTAACATCAATCTCTCCCCTTTAAATTTGTGAAAAGGCAGCATTTGCTGCCTAATTCCACAATGAATTCATTCCATCTTTTAAATTAGTTCTTACTCTTCTAGCAGTTCTCATTATTCTTTTTCTGTTTAATGGCATCATCTTCGACGTAAGAATAACACCTAAAGATGTCCCTATAACTGTTCCCCAAAACATTCCATTTCTAGATCTATTATTAAACAATTTATCCATCTCCTTTTACTATTTTATATTATATATATTCTCACCAAAAGGAGATAATAATTCTGTTAAGATTATCTATTGTTGGAACATTATTGAAAATTTATCATAAAATATAATTATTCTATAATTCTTCTAAATCATGACCATGATCATGATGGTCATCATCAAAATCCACATCATCTAATCCTTCAATATGGACATTATGTTTTTTTGAATAATCTAATAAAGCTGATTTAATAGCTTGTTCAGCTAACACTGAGCAGTGCATCTTTACTGGAGGTAATCCATCAAGAGCCTCCGCAACAGCCTTGTTAGTTAATTGCATTGCTTCTTCAATACTTTTTCCTTTAATTAACTCTGTAGCCATACTAGATGATGCAATGGCAGAACCACAACCAAAGGTCTTAAACTTAACATCTTCTATAATGCCATTTTCTATTTTAAGATACATTTTCATTATATCTCCACATTTTGCATTACCAACTTCACCTACACCATCTGCATCTAATATTTCACCAACATTTCTCGGGTTTTGAAAATGCTCCATTACCTTTTCTGAATACATCTATTTTTCCTCCTTTATTTTTTCATATAGTGGAGACATCATCCTTAGTCTGTCTACTATTTTAACAAGTTTTTCTACTACATAATCCAGCTCTTCCTCTGTATTAAAATCACCTAATGATAATCTTAAAGAACCATGAGCGATTTCATGAGGAAGTCCAATAGCTAGTAAAACATGAGAAGGATCTAATGACCCAGAAGTACAAGCAGAACCACTTGAACCAGCAATTCCTTCCATATCTAAACTAAGCAGTAAAGACTCTCCTTCAATAAATCTAAAACACATATTTACATTTCCAGGTAATCTCTTAGTTGGATGACCATTTAATCTTACATAAGAGATATTGGATTGAATCTTTTCAATTAAACTATCTCTTAATTTAATTAATCTTTCATTATGCTCATCTAAATTTTCATAAGCTAATTCTATGGCTTTACCCATACCAACAATAGCTGGTACATTTTCTGTACCCGCTCTTCTATTTCTCTCCTGTGCTCCACCAGATATAAGAGAATCAATTTTTACCCCTTGTTTAATATATAAAGCTCCTATACCTTTTGGTCCATAGAACTTGTGAGATGACATGGATAATAGGTCTATATTCATTTCTTTAACGTCTATCTTAATATGTCCCATTGCTTGAACAGCATCTGTATGGAAATATATTTTATTTTCTTTTGCTATTTCTCCAATTTCCTTAATTGGTTGTATAGTACCAATTTCATTGTTTGCAAACATAATTGATATAAGTATAGTCTTATCAGTTATGGCATCTTTAAGTTGATCTAGGTTAATCATTCCGTATTCATCAACATCTAAGTAAGTAACTTCAAATCCATTTTTTTGTAGATATTCGCAGGTGTGCAATATTGCATGATGTTCAATTTTTGTAGTTATTATGTGATTTCCTTTATTTTTATTTGCATATGCAATACCTTTAATAGCCCAGTTATCAGCTTCAGAACCTCCACCTGTAAAGAAA
>CAYMGW010000079.1:0-8607 GCA_964390085.1 uncultured Tissierella sp. | reverse complement strand
CTCTATAATAATAATAATTGGTATCCCAATTATTACTGCAAAAACTCTATCTATCCACATAATTTTCTCCCTGCAATATCATATTTAAGTCATTGATATACCATATTATACCATTGATATTTTTATATTTAAATAGTATTATTACAAATTCTTACTAAGTAATATTATTATAGATTAAATCTTCTAATTGTGAGTTTTTGCTGTATTAAAACTGTATTTTTATTTGGAGGGGTCAATTTTCAATGTAAAAACAAACACAAAAGCCTCTATATTTTTTATTTTTCATCCTCATGTTTAAAATCTTCAACTTTTATTCCTGAACCATCTTCTGTTATAATCATGGTTTCAATTCCATAAGGTGGGTTATGAGGTCCCATAAATGTTTCCACCCTGATTTTAAGTCTATACTTTCCATCTGACTTTTCAGTGCTTAGAATTCCTGCACTCATGTACTGTCTATATTCTCCGTAATATTGTTTTATGGCTGATTCTATGTATGGAGAGAGCATACTCAAAATAAATTCTTGGTTAAGTTTATCAGTAAAAGTATAATTGGGCAATGGGTTTTCGCTAAATTCTATATTCGTTAATGGTAGTTCAGGTAAACTCACAAAACAATTTCTAAAATTAATCCCTCTTTATGCTTCACTAGCTTTCTTTAAAACATTCTTTATATCCAAATATGCTAATATATTATGCATTATATCCTTTTCAAGTTTATAACCAAGGCTTTGGCATTTTTCATCAACTTTATTAGTAAGATCTTCAATCATTTTTAAAAGTTTTCTATTATCTTCCTTAGAGGTTACACCAACAAAACACTGTTTAAAGATTTCATCAGGAATTGCATATGATTTACTATGTGGCTGAAACTTAACATTAATTATTTTTCCATTTGTTAACAGACTAATGTGACCAATACTCTTCTTTGCTCCATTAGTTTTTTTAGTCATTTTGTAAACAGGTATTTCAAATATTAATACTGTTTTTAACTCAAGTGGTTTTAAAATAGTTTCTTTTAATGTTTTATCACATATAATTCCAGCTTTAACTTCTATAGTTTTTATAAACTTCTCTTTCAATTCTGTTTTATACTCTCTTGAATACATCCAATTATCACCATATGTTTTTTTGAAATCGGTTAATATGTTATATAGATCATCTTTGCCAATAAGAGATTTATATTTGTCATACTCTTTTTTATCATCGAATGCATTTTCTAATTCAGATTCTCTTCTCTTTTCAATATCCTCTGAAACCTTTATGAGATTTTTATAAAATCCTGAAAGACTTGGCATTATCATACTAACTGTGATTTTCTTTTCTTTTTTTCGTTTACTGCCATTATCTAACTCAGCATCTTCTTCTTCCTCAAGTCTTAACTCTATTTTATTTAATTCCATGAATGGTGTTCCTTGAATGTTACAACTTCCTAGGTTTATTCCATATTCCTTAACTATATTTTTAGCAGAATCAACTCGATAGTCTAATAATTCATACATTTTATCTTTAACCCTTAATACTTTTCCCCTTTGGTATGTCGGCAACGCCTCTTCTGGTATTTCATATGAATCTATTTCAAATTCACACCAAATCAATTCTTCACAGAACTCCAAATCCATCTTATATTTTTTGCTTTTATCAAGTTTTTGAACAGTATCTTTTAATTTTTCACGAATTTTATTATCTAACTCTTTATCAACCAGACTGGTATCTTCAATAATTATTTTCATTTCTATTCCTACCCTTATGTTTCTAATTCTTGTGAAAACTCTAAAATTTCTTTATAAAATTCTGATTTACTATAGATTTTTTCAACATAGTCACAATAACTTAAAAGCAGCGTTTTTTCATTGTCACTTACACCTGACACAGAACGCAAATCACTGATATACATTAAAACTTTATTAGTATATTCCCATTTATTCATATGCGTCTTTATCTTTTCTTGTATTTTCTGTTTCTTTACCAATTCTTCTTTTTCTATAAGGGCTCGTTCTTCGCGTAACTTGTCTTCTTGCCATTGTTTAATTTGTTTTTCTCTCACTTCTTGCTGTTTTGCCATTTCTTGATCTATAATAATCTTTTTAGACATTGCATCATCCCTTAAATTCCAAAACAAATCTGCTAATTTACTTCCCGCAACATCTAAGTTATTAATCTCTATAGTCTGCAATGATTTCCATTTATCATTTTTATCTTCAGCAAAAACTTCAAAATACAAATCACCATTATACTCCGATTCGTATAAAGGACTCATCTTTCTATTTTCTGTATTTATCCTATTTCTTAACTTAACTTGCTTTTCATATAAGTTACATTTATATCTGCTCTCTAACAATGTAAACATCGTATTATCATTATCTTCCCTTTTATCAACATATACACTGCCACCAATTTTAGAGATGCAATTTATAAAGGTATTCATAAATTTATAAGCTTTAACTCTTATCTTTTCTGAGGTGTTTATACTCAATACAACTGTTTTTCTTCCATTTAGATATGGATTAATTTCGCCTTCCATTCTCCACCTTACCCCAAAAGGCAGGTTTTCCAAGTACTTATTCTTATTGATATTCTTTCTGTAATCCATCTCACGATTATATTCTTCAATCATATTGCAAAAATTCTTTTCAGCTAAAGCAACATTAATCTTTTTAATCCATGAGCAAAATTCTGTTTTATCGTATATATCTATTTCACTGCTTTTCATCAATACTACCACCCTTTTCAAAACAAAAGCCGGCACGATATAGTGTATCTATCAGCACTTCAAGGTTCTCTTCATTATCAATTTTCTCTGGGATTAAATATCTTACTTTGCCGTCCTGTACAATAGCAGCTAACCCCTTTATAAAAACTGATACTGTTGGATATTCATAAATGCTCATATATGCATGCTTACCATCTTCATCAAATATTCCTCTATAATTACTCCACGAATCAATTTTATTAAGATGAATTGCCACAATAAAACTTCTTATAGAAGATAACGCATTAATTGTCTCATTCATCTTTTCCTTCAAAATATTTTTTCTATTACTCTCATTAAAGTCAACCGATAATTTTAATCTTAAGCTTAATTGTTTACAGGTATTATATAACTTCAAAATATCATCTATTGATGAAAATAAAAACTCTTTTCCTTTACTTCCCTTTATATTTCCATTTATTATGGCTATTTTAGTCTTGGTAAATCTAAGTAAACCTTTCTCAAACGCTTGGTAACTATCAAAAAAATCTTCCTTACTGTACCCTGCTGCTTTATAAGGAGATTGAAATTCTACAAGACTGGGAGCTCCATATCGCTTAAAGCTGCTTTGTAAATTTTTAATTAAAGATTCTAATGACTCTTTGTCCTTCCATATTTTATCATTACTCTTCTCATAAGATATCCTTACTATATAGTTTTTACCTGGGTCTTTTTCAATTAGTCCATTAACTGTTTCAATATATTTACCCGCAGCTACTATTTCAGATGGATAGTTAACATTAGAAATCTGAACTGGTATAAACACACGCTTTCTTTTTGATAACTTTACTCTATTTGAATCAATAGAAAGTTGAACATACTCCGGCCAATAATCTAAATCTTTTACCTCATAATTTAACCAGCAATACATTATTAGCATTTCAAGTTCACCCTTATGATCCTTAATAAACTCTCTATGCTCATTTCTATCATAAATATCATTAATATCAAAAGGATTTTCTTGATACCTATAGTCATACTTATTTATATGGTAAAAAGTATCCGTTTCTCTATCATATTCCGTAACCACATAAGTTTTCTTATAATGATATGAAACCTCACTTGCATAATTCAATAAATCCACATGATACTTTCTAAATACTCCCTTTACCCAATCCACTAGTGCATTATCAAGTTCCTTCATTTCTGAAATGGATGGACATTCATTTTCAATTTGTTTATATTCTCGTGCCATTATAGATAACTTGTGACATAACATTTCATCCATTGGAACATTTAACTTTTTTTCAATAACATATTCAGCAACCTTGTTATAATCTTCTTCTTTATAAAATAACTCACTATCTTTCATGTCTTCATAGGCTTTAGCAACATATTTATCCAATCGCATTTTATTATCAAAATAATATGAAATTATATAGTCATGTGTTTCCGGATACTTTTTTTGTATATCATTCTTAAACTTGTCTACTGTTTGCTGAGTCTTTACTCTTTCATAATCGTAATCTTCTAAATTCAAATAATTATTAAAATAATCAGTTACATACTTAATAATACTTGCCATATTTTCCGAATGTTTTTTAAAGTCGAATTCATCGATTTTATCTTGCCTTTTTCGTTTAGTGATATACTCCTCTAACTTAAGCATTTCCTAGAACACCGCTTCCTTTTTAGTACTAAAATGCAGCATAATATTTAGATTATAGCCAACATCCTCATCTTTCTATTCAAAAAATGAAAAATGACTGATTATGATAAGAATTACCATGATCAGTCTGCTCTATGCTCATGCTCACATTTATTACAAACTATTGATTCAGGTATTAATTCTAAGATTTTATCTCCACAGGATAAAATCTCATCTCCATTTCTATTAAGAAGTATATAAGAAGTATATTTGTAAGCTCCTCTCTATTACCCACATTAGCCATCCGAACTCACCCTAATCTGTTAAGTCTTCTGTACAATCATTCCCCTCTTCAATTATTTTATATTTAACAAGAGTACGGCATAATTCATCATCAAGCAAATCACTATCGTACCATGGCAAACTTCTATAGTATTTATAAAGTTTATCAAGTTTAAATTTACTGCATGAGGATTCCATTGCTTCATTACATCCATAAGTGCCTTCTAGATAAAAATACCTGCTATTGATTGTTTCTTTAGTATTTATTTTAAATATTCTGTCTAAATTTTTTTTAAAATCTATAGAAAAATCTATAGTTATTAGATTTTTAATTTGTTCTGGAATTTCATATTCAAACCCATTATCAGTTATTGGCATACTTAACGGACCCCTTTACCTTATATTTCCCAATATGTTTTTATTTCTAAAATTGTATTTGTTAGTATATTACAATCTTGTTTTTAAAATTAAAATCTATATTGTTCCAATATCATTTCGTTTTATCACTTCAAAATGGAAGGATTTGCTCTTAAGTACGTCACATTCATTATCAGTAATAGTAGGTTTACGTTTATCAAAATATAGATAGTCACAAACCTCTACTTCTACACCATCAAATACTTCCCAATGAATGTCTATCCAACTTTCTTTTAAATCTGTATTAGCCATTTCTTGTCTTATGATATCAACTGCAATACTGTGATCACTTTTTATTTCAATATACTAATATCTTCTTCCCCATTTTCATTAGAAATTTTAACTATATTAACATAGTCATTTTCTTTCAACCACATAAGTGCTCTTTTGTATTTTTCTGCATATTGATTCCTTTTTCTTTTAATTATTTTCCAAGTTGCTTGAATATAATAAATTAAATAATTATTTGCAGAATATATCATCTATATTCTATTGTTCATAATATATTGCTTTAATAGCCCACTCGCACTACTTTTATCATTTTTAAAACTATTGATACTACCAAAGACTAAAAAACAATCTTTTGCACGAGAAACAGCAACATTTAATATGCTTTCATTAGCATCTATAAAATAGCATTCCTCATTTTCACCATATACTGTAGACATTATCATTATCTTTCTTTCCGCACCTTGAAAAGTATGTACCGTACCAACACTTATATTTTTCTTGATATCTTCTGATATATTCTTATTAATCTCATTTACTATACAGCTAACCTGTGCTTTAAATGGTGTAATGATTCCTAGTAAATTTTTTTCATCTTCCTTAGGATATGCTTCTTTAATCATTTCATAATTCTCATTAATCCAGTTTGCTATCTCTATTGCTTCTTTTTTATTATATCTGCTACTTCCCTTTTTACTTGAACATTCAGTGTCAATTTGCTTATATCCCATCTGAAGTAGTTTAGTTAATTTGTTATCCTTATCATTGGCTCCTTTTCCACGCATTGGCTCTAGATTTCCTTTATACACCAATTCGTTGCAATAAGAAATAATTTCATCATAGCATCTTCTATGTTCACTCAAAAACAATCCCCTATTATCAAACTTCATATATTGACAGCTTTTAGAAGCTACCATCATTACGCTTGAATTTGAGGCATTTATACCAAGACCAGAAAGTTTATCATACTCTTCCTTAGTTGCTATTACTCCTTTGTCAATGGCCAAAGAGATATCTAAAGCCTTACTAACACTCCATACTGGCTCTATTTGAAATATATCTCCTACAACTACAGCTTTTTTAGCTAATGCAAAGGAACATGCTGCTATTTCAGGAGAAACTTGTCCAGCTTCATCTACAATTAATAAGTCTATATAATTATAAAGATGATAATGTTTATTATATCTATATGCCAAGAAATTTTTTGGAAGTTGATAGAAAGTCATTACATAGCATGGAGTAACCATGCTCAATCGATTATATAGCTTATCCAAGACTCTTTCTAACGTTTTTCCTTTATCATCTCTATCGATAATATCTTCACCTTTAGCCCATCGACACTCGTAATAATGAACTGACAACCAAAACTCAACATACCTTAGTGTTTTATCCATTATTTCGTTAATTTGTCCTAAGTTAACAGCAATCTTTTTCTCTTCCATTTCAAATATATCGATATTTAACTCATTCAATATTGTTAAATTGTCATCATACTGTGCTTTTATAAGTTTAATTTCTTTATATATCTTTTCTAATTTTCCAAGCTTACTCTTTTCCTCTTTAAGCATATAACTATACTTTTCTAGGATATCATCTAAACCCATATATTCATCTAAAAAAGTTTCTTCACTATCAATAAACATTCTATTTCTTATTTCTATTTTTCTTTTATAGCTTTTAAAAAATTTTAATAATTTGTACAATAAAGGCATTTCCTTAAAATGTTTTGTCCAAGCTTCAATCCTTAACTTATTTGAAGATATCTCTTTTTCTAAACATTTCTTTTCCTGTTTTAAAAATGCTAAATGCTCTTCTATAGTTTTATCGCTAATTCCATATGATTTAAGCTTATTAAATAGCTCCAAAAAGTTTATTCGAATTAATTCAATTTTACATAGTGCTGAATTTAGTTTTTCCTCGCATACACTTAAGTTTGGAATGTTATAACCAAAGTATTTGTTGGAATTATCCAATAATTTTTCTTTAGATTTTGATATATTTTCTTCACTTTCAATATCAGAAATAAAATTTTTCCCTCTTGAATTTGTGTAGTGGTAGCCTTTGTTTTTTGCATTTTTTCCGCCATCAGATGATGGAAAATAAACAGCAAAACTATTTACTCCCTCTATCCATCTTTCTTCAAGATTTCCATATCCCATAGTTTTTATTTTTCCAAAGGATTCTATTATATTAGTAACCGCTTGATTATTTGTAGATGAAGCCACTATAAGTGGTGGCTTTTCTTTTTTTAGAGCCCTTTCCACGTACATATTAGCAACTATGGATTGAAGCAATGTTGTCTTACCTGTACCTGGTGGTCCATTAACTGCTAATATTTCACCATCAGCCATATTTGCAAAATGATTAATACATTCCCTTTGTGAAGGCGATAATGTAAATTCTCCATCCATCTGCCCACAGTGTTTGCTCATTTCTGCTATGTCATTTGGTATTAATGGTAATACTTTATTAAAATCTAAATCAATAAAATTTTCATAAAGCTTAGAGCCATTATATTCATTGATAATATTATCATATAAATATAATATTGATCCGATAGCATTTATAGTATCATCCTTTATAATATATATATCCTTTTCCAGCTCAACATCTAATAGCTTACATTCATCAAATTTAGCTTTAGTTACATGTTCATATAAATCCTTTACTAATTCTATATAATCCTTCCATTTTCCTATCTTATGTATTCTTCCTATACTTTCACTTATGTAGTTATCATAATCTTCATAATGTCCCATTGATAATATAGGCTCAATCATTGGTTGAAGAAACTCTCTAGGTATCCAGGGAAGTTTTCCTTCATCATACTGTAGTGTTCCATCTTTTTTTAAAATTGCGGGTACATAGTATATACCTGTTAAATCTTCAATATCACTTTTTTTCTTTTCTTGAGATTCAAAAATCGTTTTTATTGTCTTTGCAACAATTATTACATTAATGCTCTCTTTTTCTTTTTTTATTTTAGATTCTTTAGCTAAATTTTTAAAAATAGCCTCATCAATTTTACCATCAATAAATTCACTAAACTCAAAATAGAAATATTTTTCTTCTTTGAACTCGATTTTCTTTTTAACTTGTGCTGCAACAGCGCTTCTTAAATATGATGTTATTTCTTTTATTTTGTTATTCAATTTCCCACCAAACTTTCTTATGATATCTCCTTGATGTTTTATACCATTAATGTATTTTTAAAACTTATTTATTACAAAATATACCTTCATTATACATAAAAACGCTCTTCATTACCAGTAATTTTACATTTTTATTAATACTTAGCATAAAATCAGCACCACTACCAAAAAATTAAACTAAGGCCATC
>CAYMGW010000078.1:8249-8624 GCA_964390085.1 uncultured Tissierella sp. | reverse complement strand
GCTAGATGTCACTAGGTTTACAAGTATTTCTCCAGTAGTTAATGCCTTTCTAACTACTAAATGTCTTAAAAAACCTGCATGGGCTTTTTTATTGTAATAAGTAGTGTTCAGTCCTTGAAAATAGTTAAGAACTGCTGCAAGTATTACGGTAAAATCATTATCTACTATATTACAATTGCCTACATTCACTACTTCATAAAATCTACCCTTACGATGAAGCCCTAAGGCTAATGGCCCATCCTTTTCTTCATCACCAAAGGTGTATTCCATCTTATTTCTGTACCCACCTACTACCGGACTTTTTTCTATACCTAAGAAATTTATATCTAAACCCTCTTGCTCAAATAAGTCTTTTACTTGTCTTTCCTTTAGTTT
>CAYMGW010000078.1:5377-8239 GCA_964390085.1 uncultured Tissierella sp. | reverse complement strand
ATAGGATAAGGATTGATAAGTACAACCTCCACAAGCCCCAAAATGAGGACAGGATACTTCAGTTTCAAGTGGCGATTTCTCAACTACGTTTACTAGCTTAGCTTCAATATAGCCTTTTCTTTTCCTGCTAACTCTTGCCTGTACCTTTTGTCCTTCTATTCCACCTTTGAATTTAATATTATGTTCTCCATATATGGCTTTTCCCCTATTAGGAAATCCTACTTCCTTTATTTCAAATTCAATTAAATCATTTTTCTTTACCATAATCTAGCCTCCAAAAATAAGACAGGAAGACAAATGAAGCGTCCCCCTGTCTGATATTAAAATCCTCTATTAACTGTATACGTCCACCAAAACTCTGATTCCATATCCAATATGTCCCCTATTGAATCATGGGTTATAGAAAATGTAGGAAATGTTTCTGTATAGCTTAAAATCTCAGAAGGTCTAAAGAATATTCCAATTCTATCCATGTAAGGAATAAAATCCTGATCCTCTCTTATTCCTTTAAAATTATCCATCTTATATATTCCTGAACCTTCCATAATTCTCATTCCCACTTCTTCACCAACAAAATTAGATAAAACAGTTATATAATCTGCATCTTCCTTAAATAAATCCTTCAAAGTATAAAATTTACCATTTATTAAGCTAATATTAAATACTGCTCCGTCATCACCTTTAGTAGCATCGCCATCAATATAGAACTCTGAATACTTTTGAATTGTTAATAAATCATGAAATTTCTTTACAACATAAGTAGTATTATAATATTTGTATTTTTTATCAGAATTGTTAGCAATTTCTTCCTCTACGTCAAGAACAAATTTTTTATATAACTCTTTATTTATTTTATCTTGAACATTTTTATTTTTAAGTCCTTCTACTACTGGATAAAATATATTAACTCCATCTTTATCTGTATATAACTTTTCTAATACTTGTGCCCCTTCCCTAAGTAAATAATCATTCGATTCTTCCCAAATCAATTTTCCATTAGAATTATAATAATATAGTCTGTTTAGAAGTGTAACCTTAGCAACTTCTCCATCAAATATCAAATCACCTCTGCCCTCTACAGTAGGTAGTTTTTCATTTTTCTCGCCCTTTAAGTTTATTGCATAGGTCTCTATTCCATCAAATACTGAAATTAAATCATTTACAATTTTACCATTTTCACCACCTAAATTATAATAAAGAAAGTCTGTAATTAACTCACCCTTATTATTGGCAAGTGCATATTTATAACCAATTCTATCTCTATCATTAGCCACTCCAAAATAACCTTTACCTAAACTAAGAATGTTAGCATATTTAGGTTCAATTATATAATTACCTTCTTTATCAATTGCACCAAATAAAATTGAATCATTTTCTTTTACAGCCACAATTGCATTGCCATCTTCAAATAAGCTTCCATTTTGAAATTTGGGCTCTACCAATACATTCCCTTCATTATCTATATATCCAAATAGATTATCTTTATTTCTCACGAGATAGCTAGTACCGTCATTAGCTGGAACTACCAAGTCATACTCTAGCTCCCTCAATACATTTCCATCTTTGTCTATAATCTGATAGAGTTCTTGCTCTTTCATTACTAGAGCTTTTCCATTATGAAAATCATAGGCTCTCATATACTTTGGCTCTATTACAGCTTCTCCCGATTTATTTACATAGCCCATTAGTACATCTTTACTATCATTAAACCTAGCCACTGCAAACAAATTATCACTATATGGTCCTATGTATGCATAATTACCTGAAAACTGTTCTTTCCCTTCATAGTTAAATACATGATTGATTTGTCCATCAAATGCCCTAATATATCCATTTTTAAGCTCAGCAATTTCTTTATATCTTGTTGGGATTATTTCTTCACCCTTATCATTCATAACACCAATAGCATTGTTATTATACACTTGTGCCATACCTTCCTCAGAAAAATCTAAGGCATTTTCATACTTAGGTTCTATGATAAACTTACCAGAATCATCAATATATCCCCATAATCTAGTCTTTTCTTCCATTTTAAATGCTGGATAAAGATTGACTCTACTAGTATCAACTCTTTGTATACAACCTGATATACCAAATACTATTAATAAAACTAATAATAATATTATCATCATCTTCTTCATAGTACACCTCTCTTTTAGTGATAGAATAATTATACAGAAAAATCGTGATATTTACAAGTATCATAAGTGCGACACTTCACTCCTGTCCCTACGTCCCAACCTACCAGAACTTTTCTAGAATCCTCTTCATAGTCATATCATTCCTTATATTCTTAAATTCTAACCATTCATTAGGGAATAAGGACTTATACTCGCTGGTCCCATATCTATCATCTATAAGTAAAATAGCTCCTCTATCCTCTGGAGATCTAATTACTCTTCCTGCAGCTTGTAGTACTTTGTTCATGCCAGGATATACATATGCATATTCATAACCCTCACCTATGTTGTGAGTAAAGTAATCTTTAATTATATTCCTTTCAAAACAAATTTGTGGCAGTCCAACGCCTACTATTACAGCTCCTATGAGTTTTTCACCTGTTAAGTCTATTCCTTCTGAGAAAATTCCACCCATTACTGCAAATGCAATAAGATTATTCTCCTCTTCAAATTTTAGTAAAAACTCTTCCCTCTCAATTTCAGACATATTACCATTTTGGATAATTATATTTAAATCCTGATTCCTATCCATCATCAAGTTATATACATTAGTCATATAAGCATAGGAAGGAAAGAATACAAAATAATTTCCTTTCTTACCATCAATAAAGGTTTCTATATATTTGACAATATCTATATAAGTCCTTTCCCTATCCTTATACCTTGTGGAAATATTATTCCC
>CAYMGW010000078.1:0-5367 GCA_964390085.1 uncultured Tissierella sp. | reverse complement strand
GAAAGGTGAGCTAAGTTTTATAGTATAATCTCCTTTTTTACCTCCAAGTAGCTCCATATGATAATTTAAAGGAGTTAAAGTAGCTGAAAAAAATATGCTACTCCTACCTCTAGATAATGCCTCTCCTAGCAAATAGGATGAATCAACACAATATAATTTTAATATTAAATCCTTAGATACTTCCTTGATATAGGTTACATAATGTTTATCATAAAGCTCTGAAATCTTATTAAAAGTAATTAGATTAAAATATAATTCTAAAACCTTATCATATTCTTCATGGCTCTTCTCCTCTATAAGCCAGGGCTCAAGAACTGTCATAAGTTTCTTTATAGGATAATATAGCTCAGTTATTTCTTCTCTTTGATAATATTCTCCATCTATTTCTAAATCCTTCTTCAGCTTATTTAATATACTATTTATCTTATTTAAACTCTTATAAATAGGAGGATATTTTTCCTTAAATATATCTTTTATATCTAGAAAACTACTCTTATTAATCTCTGCAGAAAACATTTCCCTAGATCTATCAACTAGATTGTGTGCTTCGTCAATTAAAAATACATAGTTCTCTGATGGATTTTCAAAAAATCTTTTTAAATAAACCTGAGGGTCAAAAACATAGTTGTAATCACATATAATCACATCCGCCCAAAGGCTAACATCTAATATAAATTCAAAGGGACAGACATTATGCTTATTTGCATAGGAAATAGCCACATCTCTAGTAATTAAATCTTCATTCTCAAAAATATCCATTATAGCATTGTTAACCCTATCAAAATGCCCCTTTGCAAAGGCACAGTCTCTAGGATTACATTTAACTTCATCATTCAAACAAATCTTATCCTTAGCCGTAATTACAATAGTCTTAGCTCTAAGGCCTCTTTTTATCATCATCTCCATAGAAGCTATGGGTACTTCCCTAGTTATGGTCTTGGCAGTAAGATAGAAGATCTTTGATGTAATTTCTTCCCCAATGGACTTAATAGCTGGAAATAAAGTGGACATCGTCTTGCCAATTCCAGTAGGAGCTTGAGCAAATAAGTTTTTTCCTTCTTCTATGGTCTTATATGCAGCTACTGCAAGCTCTCTTTGCCCTTTTCTGTAGTTGCTGAAAGGAAATGATAATTTCTTTATTGAGCTATCCCTAGTTTCCCCCCAATAAAAAGTAATACTTGCCCATTCAATATATTTGTCAGTTAGAAAAAAGAAGAAATCCTTTAATTCTTTAAAAGTATATCTTCTTTTAAACATCTTCCTCTCTTCAGATTCTATATGGAAGTATGTAAGCTGGATATGTATATAATCCAAATCATTTTGTACACAGTAAATATACCCATAGCATTTAGCCTGAGCCCAATGAAGTTCATTATAGTCCTCTTCAATATCATCTAAATCCTTAGTAGTACTCTTTATTTCATCTATAATTATCTCATCTGAAAATGTAAGTATACCATCAGCTCGACCTTGAAGCTCTATGGTAAAATCATCGTAATATACATTATGCCTTAGGGTAACCTCTGGTTTATATTCAAGGCCATAGGATTTCTGTACCTTCTGATGGGCTTTGGTTCCCTCCAATGCTCTAGACATAGACATAAAGCTATTATCTATATCTCCTGACCTTAGGACAAATTCAACTAGATTTCTAACTGATACATTAATTACATTGCTCATATTATCTTCCTTTTATTATTCTTTTAAATTATTATATCTATTATATCAAAAGACACTCCCTTGGAGTGCCTTTTATAGCTATTTATTTGATTCTATTAAAATATTTTCATAGTTTATTATTCCTAAGGGACTCATCCTTGTTCCTACTATACCTTCCTTGGAAGCTAAAGCTATCTTAGGATGGTAGATAAATATCCATGGACAATCATCTACAATAATTTTTTGTATATCCTTATAAACTTCCATCTTTTTATTAGGATTGATTATTTCTTTTGCCCTATTCATAAGCTCCATAACCCTAGGATTGTTATATCTTGTAAAGTTTGTTTGATTATTATAATTAAATAAAGGTTGTAGATAGTTATCAGGATCTCCTGTATCAGCTATCCATCTACCAATAAATATATGACATTTTGCAATGGTTTCAGGTCTTAAATAATCTCTAGGAGAAACTTTACTTACTTCTAGCTTAATACCCAGCTCTTCTAAATCCTTAATAACATATTGACTAATTCTATAAAACAAAGCAGATTTAGGCTCATCCCTTATAATTACCTTTATTGCCCCTGATTTATACAGCCCTTCTTTATTTAAAATATCCTTTGCCATTGAAGGATTATAGGGAAACCCCGGCAAATAACTATTATCAACAATCTTTGGAGGAATAGGCCCCTTAGCTTCTTCTCCTAAATCGCCTAATAAATCACTGATTATTTTGTTTTTGTTAATGCCCATATTTAGTGCTCGTCTTGCTTCTTTACTCTTTGTAAATATAGAATTTCCTTCTAGATTAAATCCAACATAATAGGTTCCCATTACATCATTTAAACTTATCCTTGTATTTGGTAACTTTTTAATTTTTTCAAGGTCTTCTTTATTGTTAAAGGTAGCAAAATCATATTTACCTTCTATAAATCCTTGGACTATGTCATCATTACTATAATTAACAATTATTTTATCCTGGTAAGGGGCACCACCATAATATTCCTCAAAAGCCTTAAGAACACAATATTCATCATCTACTTTATCAAGGATATATGGCCCACAACCAGTTAATTTCCCTTTTTCAGCATCTTCTCTAGCTAATATGGCTGCACTAAATTGCCCTAAATTTAGTAAAAACCCACTATATGGACTAATTAGCTTTATAGAAACTCTATACTTATCAAGTACCTTTACACCAGTTATTTCCTTAGACCTTCCATTAACATAGTCCTCTGCTCCTTCAATATGTTCTAGAAACCAGGTATTAGGAGACTCGAGTCTTGGATTCATCATCATTTCATAGGAATATTTCACATCATGAGCAGTTATTTCTCTTCCATTATGGAATTTAGCCCCTCTTCTCAAGCTAAATACCCAAGTGACACCATCATCCTCTACGTACCAACTCTTTGCAACTCCAGGAGAAACCTCTCCCGTTGAGCCAATATAGAGAAGAGAACCATATATATTAAATAAAACTTGGGCACTATCTTGGTCATTTGCTAATTGAGGATTGAACTCCAATGGTTTAGAGTTTAAGGATATATTTAAAACAGCTTCTTCAGTCTTTCCTATTCCTATGTTTTCCAGCAATTTATCTGATATATTCCTCAGGTCCTTAGATACTTGTGATAATATATTTAATGATGTTTTAGTATATTGAGTATTTAATGATGCAATATCTACAAGGGATGTAACTTTATTTGAATTGTTAGTCATATCAGAAGTCAATCTGATTACATTTTCTAAGCTTTTCGTTTGCTTAGCTATAGCATTATTTATTTCTTCAGTAACCTTTGATGTATTATTTATAGCTCCTATAATCTCGCTGAAAACTATCCTATTATTGTTAGCAATATCTGTTCCTTCTTGTATTTTAGCCATACTGTCATCCATGGCTTTAATAGTATTGGCAACTTCATTATTAATTTCTTTAATGACATCAGCTATTTGATTAGTAGAATTTGCACTATTATCAGCAAGCTTCTTTACTTCGTTAGCTACAACAGCAAATCCTCGACCTGCTTCCCCTGCCCTTGCAGCTTCTATAGATGCATTTAGTGCAAGTAAGTTTGTACTATAAGAAATATTATTTATTATCTTTAGTATCTCATTAATATGCTCTGATTTTTTATTTAAAGTATTTGCTACATTTCTAGCATAAATTACAGATTTTTCAATTTCTTTCATAGCATTAATAGAGTTATTAACAGCATTATTCCCAGTATTAGCAATATCTAAGGTATCCGCTGCAATTTGTCTAGAGTTTTCAGTACTAGCATAAACCTCCTCAGCCAGCGCAGAATAATTTCCAATTTCATTTATAACAGTATGAATAGAATTCATTTGAACTTCCACATGATCAGCTAAATCATATGTAATCCTAATTAGATTATCTGTTGCAAAGGCTGTCTCATCAATTTTCATAGCAAGTCTTTCAACTATGTGTTTTTGATTTCTTTTTAAAGTTTCTGTATTTTCAGAAAATTCTTTTGTTTCTATTTTCTTATTTTCTTCTTTAAATACAGATTCATCTTTTTTCTTGTTTTTCTTTATAAACCTAAACATCTCATCCCCCCTATTAGCGCTAAGAGTATAAATTTTCATATACTATATACTAGAAATCCATACTTCCACTTATCACTTATACTATTCTACAAAAGTTTTCAAAATCCTTCTTTTTTATAAACATAAAAAAGAAAAACCTTCGCTTCAAAAGAGCAAAGGTTAAAACTATATCCATCTTTTATTTACTTGTTTTACATTATAATCCCTCTCACTTACCTTACAATAAGGGCACTTCCTAACTCCTAGCTCCTTATCTTTTATAAAAATAACAGGCTTTGAGCAATAAGGACACCAAAGCTCTCTTCCCTTTAATTTTACTCCCTCTGGAATACTTGTATCAGGATTTTTATTATTTATATTTATTATACCAAACATATCTGTTTGCTTATCCATTTCATCACCCAATTATGATAGATTAACATTAGAACAAATGTTTATTATATTTTACTATGAACTGTTGTATTTGTCAAAAAAAGAAGCACCTAAAATTTAGGTGCAGTCCATAATAAAATGGCAAAATATAATAATTTTGATTTAGATATTCATCTAATATTATAACAGAACATTCTTAATTGTAAATACTTTTTTGAACTTTTTATATTTTCATTAATTTACCTAGTATTAAATATTTCTAAAATATATAAGAAATGCTTCTATTGAACATAATATATTAAGGAAGCCTTTCCTGAAACCCATTTAATGTGAAATATTAAGGAGAATAAGACTTTCCTATGGGGTATAAAATAAATAATCTGATTAGAGGTGATTTTTTTGACTAAAAAACCAGTAAATGAAAATGCTATGAAGGCTTTAGAAGAAATGAAACTAGAAATAGCAAATGAATTAGGCTCTGGTTCTGTCACAGGAAATGTAGCTGGAAGAATGACTAGGAATTTAGTAGAAATGGGAGAAAAACAACTTGCCGGCGAAGACAGAGACACTTTTTATCCTATTTAAGAAAAATTTAAAATGCTCTTTTCTTGTTCTGCAGAAAAGAGCATTTTTATTTATAGTCTTTTTTCCATCGTTCCATCAGAGTACTTAGCAAATCTAACTGCCTCACTAGAATGAACTGGATCTGTACGCTCCCAAGGCCATCCACCAAAGCCTGTTTCCTTATAGTCTGCATAAGCT
>CAYMGW010000077.1:4099-8687 GCA_964390085.1 uncultured Tissierella sp. | reverse complement strand
TATAATGCTTATGTGTAGCTTATTATTTGAATCTACGGTTGAGGATATAGTAGATGAATCATTAAAATATAAAATGCCAGTTATAGGTGTTAGTGCATATCAAGTTGAAAAGGGTATGTTGGCTTTTTATGGAAGTACTGAGTATAATGAAGGCATTCAATCAGCTAGATTAGTAGCTAATGTATTGAAAGGGCAGGATCCTAAAATAATTCCTATAGAATCTCCAGAGAACTTAGAACTTCATATTAATATAGATACAGCCAAAGCCTTGGGTATAGAAATTGATTATTCTAAAATGACCTTCGTGGATAAGTTTATAGAAAAGACTGAAAGGTAGATTTATATGGAAATAAAAAAACAATTCTTGACTAGTATAAAATCAAAACTAATATTTATTATGATATGTATGTCAATTGTTCCATTAATATTTTTAGGTCTATATAATCTTAAGGTTTTAAAGAATGAAGTTGAAATATCAGTACATAGAGAGCATGAGTTAACAGCCTCTAGGATATCTCAAACCGTTGTTCAAATGGTAAGAACAATACAAGAATTATTGGAATCAGTATCTATAGCAAATCCAAATATACTTGATCATAGCAATAATGCTCAAAGGGAAGAAATAACCTATAAGATGTTAAAGAAGCATCCTCAGTTAGAAGAAATATCTATGGTTTCTCCATATGGTAAAGAATTAGTAAAAATATCTAAAAGATATGCTATATCTCCAAAAGAATTAAAAGATATTTCAGCAAGCGACAAATTTAGAAGCTTAAAATTTAAAGATATATATATAGGTAAACCTGAAATAGATTTAGATAATCAAATTGTTTTTGAGCTAGGTATCCCAATTGGTGGAAATGGAGAAAAATTTAATGGAGCTATTTTCGCAAAGATTAGTTTGAGACAAATAATGAAAGAAATAACTGCAACAAAAATTCAGGATGGGAGTTATATAATTCTAATAGATGAATTAGGGACTTTAATAGGACATTCGGATTATAGTCAAGTTATGAGAAGACAAGATGTAAGTCAAAGTAAAGGAGTAGCTAATATACTCAAAGATAAATTTAATAAAGAGAATACTTTAAAACTTAAGGAATTTCAAGCTATTACCTATGAATCTTATACAGGAGAAGACGTATTGGGGGTATATGGATTAATTCCCATAGTAGGTTGGGGTGTAGTAGTAGAACAGCCTTTAGATGATGCTTATGCAAATATTAGGATTGTATTAAAAAGAAATGTAGTTGCTCTACTAGGGATATTACTGATAATTATTATACTAGGTACCTTTCTTATATTTATTTTTATAAAGCCAGTGAATGAATTGGCTAAGGGTGTGGCTTCTGTAAGAAGTGGGAATCTTGATTATAGAATACCAAAGCACAATAATGATGAAATTGGACTGGTAATAGAAGCCTTCAATGATATGACGGAAGAAATTAAGAAGAGAAGGGAAAAAGAAAGTTTAGTAATGTTGGCAGAAAAAAGAGCTGCCATTGGTACATTAGCAGCAGGTGTAGCCCATGAAATTAACAATCCTATGAATAACTTAGGATTTTATGCAGCAGATTTGCTGGAAAGACTAGAGACTGAAGATATAAATAGCTTATATGATAATAATATTATCCAAAATTATTTAGAAATAATAAAAGAGCAAATAGATAGGTGCTCAAGTATTACTCAAAGCTTATTGAAGTTTTCCAGGGAGTCAAAGATTGATATTAGATTAGTTGATATATTAAAAATTATTGAAGATACTCTAAAACTACTTGATCATAGGATAAAGAAACAAAATGTAAATATTAATATTAATGCGTACAATGCTATACCTATGGTACTAGCAGACGAATCTCAGATGCAACAGATGCTTTTAAATATAATAACTAATGCAGTAGATTCTATGGAGAATAACGGAACCTTAACAATAAATGTAGAAGAACAAGTAGATGTTGAAGATTTTCTAGCAATTACAATATCAGATACTGGCCATGGAATTAGCGAGAAAGACAAGGCAAGAATATTTGATCCTTTTTATACAACAAAACCCCTTGGAAAAGGAACTGGATTAGGACTTTCAATTAGCCAAGCTATTGTTGAAAGAATGAGAGGGAATATTAAAATATTTAGTGAAGAAAATGTAGGAACAAAAGTATTAATTAGACTCCCTATATCAAGAAAGGTGAAAGAAAATGGATAACTTTAAATTATTAATAGTAGACGATGAGGAAAAGTTTATTGAAGTACTTAAGGATAGATTGACAAGAAAAGGACTTAATGTTAAAGCTGTTACTTCAGGAATAGAGGCAATTAAATTAATTGAAGAAGAAGAATTTGATGTAGCTCTATTTGACATAATGATGGATAAAATGGATGGCTTAGAGCTTCTAGATAAAACAAAAAAAATACAACCAAATATAGAAGTAGTTATGATTACTGGATATGGGACTATAGAATCAGCCATAGAAGCTATGAGGATGGGAGCTTATGATTACTTATCAAAACCTGTAAACCCTATTGAGCTAGAGTTGGTTTTAAAAAGAGCTGCTGAAAAGAAAAGACTTCAAGGATATAATGAGAGCCTAGTCGAAAACATTAAACTTATAAGTGATAAAAAAGAGATTATTGGAGAATCTCAAGTGATGTTGAATTTAAAATATATGATTGAAAAAGTTGCCGATAGCCATTTGCCGGTATTGATATTAGGAGAGAGTGGTACGGGAAAAGATTTAGTAGCTAATGCATTACATTATAAGAGTTGCAGACGGGATAAACCATTTATTCCAATAAATTCAGGTGCTATTCCGGGGGAATTATTGGAAAGTGAATTATTTGGCCATGTAAAGGGAGCATTTACAGGAGCCCATGCTAATAAAAAAGGATTAGTCGAAATAGCAAATGGGGGAACTTTGTTTTTAGATGAAATAGGGGATATGGACCCTGCCTTACAAGTAAAATTATTACGATTTTTAGATACGGGAGAATTTAGACCAGTAGGTGGTACTATGACTAAAAAAACCACAGTAAGGGTTGTTACAGCAACAAATAAGAATTTAGAAGAAGCAATTTGTAATGGAACATTTAGAGAAGATTTATTTTATAGATTAAGTGTAGTCACTATTCCAGTACCTCCACTAAGGGAACGTGGGAACGATATATTAATTCTTGCCAATTACTTTTTAAATAAAAATTCCAACAATAAAAAAGAATTAAAAGAAGAGACAAAAAAGTTTTTATTAGATTATGATTTTCCTGGAAATGTAAGAGAATTAGCAAATTTCATAGATAGAGGAGTTTTACTATCTAAAGGAAACGAAATTTATCCTAGAGACTTACTTCCAAATCTAAATAATAATGCAAATCGACAACAAAAATATATTTCACTAGATGATGTTGAGAAAGAGCATATTATCGATATATTAAGGCTAACTGATTGGAATAAACCAGAGGCAGCAAAGATGTTGAAAATTGGTTTAAGAACACTATATAGAAAGATAGAAAAATATAAGTTAGAACAATAGTATCTGAGATTGATACATTAATGTCAAAATGACAAAATAATAACTATGTTTTTGTCACAAATGAATCTTATCATAAAAAGTAAATATATAAGATATATCAATGTAACATAGAATATGTTCAAAAATTAACACTTCCATAATTATTTGATAAATATATAAATGATATTTAAATATGGCATGAAAATTGCTAATTAATATTACGGTATCAAATTTATATACTAAAAATAATTATGCCGAGGTGATAATTTTGAAACGAAGAACGTTTTTAAAGCTTTCTGCTTTTACAGCTAGTGCTGCTGCTTTAGGTTTGGGAGTAACAGGATGCAATAAGCCTACTAGTAAAACAGAACCAGTAGACGAATTTCCAGTATATAATGGAAATCCCAATAGTTTAGTAGAAGCAACTGTAGACAGAAAGACAGGGGAGGTAACTCCTAATGAAAATGTTATGATACGCCACAGCGTATGTATGTCATGTTATAACAACTGCGGTAATAGAGTTAAAATTGACAAAACTACTAACAAAGTTATCGGAGTTACAGGAAACCCTTTCCATCCAGTATGTGCTGAACCAGCACTAGACTATAATACTACTGTAGAGGAGTCATATAAAGCCTTTAGTTTACATAATGATCAAGGGCTTGCTAATAGGGCAACAGTGTGTGCAGTGGGAAATTCAGGATTCGAAATAATTGAAGATCCACTAAGAATTACAGTGCCTCTAAAAAGAGCTGGCGAAAGAGGAAGTGGAAAGTGGAGGCCAATTAGTTGGGAGCAACTAATGGAAGAAACAGTAGAAGGTGGTCAAATATTTAAAGAGCTAGGTGATGATACTGTAGTTGAAGGATTTAGACAAGTATTTGATCATGAGACTTTAATTAATCCTGATGCACCAGAAATGGGACCAAAGAGTAATGGATTAGTATGGATGTACGGTGGGTCCTATGGTAGAAGAGAGTTTACCATGAGATTTGTAAATGGAAGCTTTGGTTCTCCAAATGTTTATGTACACTCTGGTACCTGAGGTGGCGCATGGGTGCCTGCGTGGCAGGCCTTATATGATA
>CAYMGW010000077.1:0-4089 GCA_964390085.1 uncultured Tissierella sp. | reverse complement strand
ATAAAAAAGGTCAATTTACACATAGACCTGATTTAAATGATGCAGAGTTTGCATTATACCAAGGAGTTTATCCAGGACATAGTGGTATGGGATACCAAGGATTAGCTCGTAAGTCTGTAAAGGCTGTAAAAAGCAATGGTCTAAAATTAACACTTGTAGATCCAGTAATGCAAGGTGGTACAGATATTCCAGGTGGAACGAAATGGATTCCAGTAAAGCCAGCTACAGATGCTGCTTTCGTATTGGCAATAATGAATTGGATGTTTGAAAATGAAAAGTATAATGGAGATTTTTTAGCTTGCCCAACCTTAGAGGCTGCTGAAAAAATAGGATTTAAAATTTTCAAAAATGCCAGCTATCTTGTAATATCAGATGAAAAACATCCTAACTATAGAAAATTCCTAAGAGCAGAAGATATTAAGTTAGAATTTGAACCTGTAGAAGGACAAGAGCCATTCATAGTAATTGATAAAGCTACTGGAAAGCATGAAATCTTTAATAAAGTAGATACAGCAGATATATTATTTGAAGGTGAAGTAGAAGGAATTAAAGTAGCTACTGCTCTTGCAATGTTAAGAAATGGAGCTAATAAATATAGTATCGAAGAATATGCAAAAATATGTGGAGTACCATCATCACAAATTATTGATGTAGCTAAAGAATTTACTAGTCATGGATATAAAGTAGGGGTAGATACTTTAGGCGGAACTGTTGCCATAAACGGCTTACCTTTTGCAGTTGGATTATTAATGCTTCCAGCTATGTTAGGAGCATTTAATATGAAGGGTGGAATGACCTTAGGTGGTGCAACATACAAAGCTCATGCTGATGGGCCTAGATATAATTTAAGTACTGTAGAGGGTTCTGCTGGACTTAAAGGACCTAGAATAAGTAGAGAGCAATTCCTATATGAGAATACTACAGAATATAAAAATAAAGTAGCTAAAGGAAAAAATCCATATCCTTCTAAATTACCTTGGCATCCAAATGGATTTAACTTAGACGGACACGCTATATTCTCAGCTATAAATAAATATCCATATCAATGCAAGATTTTAGTAAACTGTGCTGCAAACCCAATTTATGGTGGTCCATCTGCATTTAATGAAAAGGTAATAGCAGAATTAAAGAAAACTTCTAATATACCATTATTTATTGCAATAGATACTGTAATAGGCGAAACAAGTTCATTTGCAGATTACATTATACCAGATACAAACTTTAATGAGCATTGGGCAATATTAGGAGCAAGAGGAAACCATACAACAAGAATTACTGGAGTAAGGTGGCCAGTTGTAGAACCTCCAACTCAAAAAGTAGGAGAGTACAATCAACATATAAGTATGGAAACATATATGATTGAAGTAGCTAAACGAATTGGCATGCCAGGATTTGGAGATAACGCTGTTACAGATGCTAATGGCAAGAAATGGCCTATTCATACTCGTGAAGATTATTGGATGAAGGCTATTGCCAATATGGCATATGATCAAGAGCCTACTTCACCAATTACGGAAATAGATGCGAAATTAACAGGCTTAGATAGTATTCCAAAAGAATGGGAAGAAGCTATTACTGCAGAAGAACTTCCATTGGTTAAGAATATTATGGCTAAAGGCGGTAAGTTTGAACCAGACGATAGCTATTATGATGGAGATTACATGAAATATAAGTCTCCAGGTTGTATATGCTTCTATTCAGAAAATACAGCTATAACTAGAAATAGTATTACTGGAAAATATCATGAAGGTTCACCTATGTGGTTACCTGAAATGTTCGCTAATGGAGATTTAATAGATGAGATGTTCCCTCAATCAGAGTATCCTTTTAGAATTTGTTCTTATAAACCAAAGCTTAGAGGATTATCTATGATGAGCAATGCTCCAACACTTCAAAATGTTGGAAGAACTAACTTTATTGAGATGAATAGTTTAGATGCTGAAGAATGTGGATTAGCTGATGGGCAAGAAGTAATCATTGAAAGTGCTGCTAATCAAACAAAGGGTATTCTAAAGGTTAGAGAAGGAGTATCTAGAGGGACATTAGGAGTTTGTTTCGGATATGGTAAATGGGAATATGGTAGTAAAGATGTGGTTATAGATGGAAAAACTGTAGCAGGAGACTCAATAAGAGGAGAGGGTACGTCTACTAACCAATTAGGCTTATTAGATCCAACAGTAGATGGGGTTTATGGATTATCCGAGTCAACTACTGGTAGCCCTAATAGAAATAGTATTAGAGTAAAGGTTAAACCAGTATAAAGGAGGAACCTAAATGCCAAATCATAATGTATCTGCAATGGATAGAGGAGGATTATATGAATTAATAGCTTCCTTATATCTGCAGCTACCTACTATTGAAAATGTAAATCAGATATTAGATGCATTAACAAATGCAGAAGATATATTTCATGATATAGATTTTTCAAAACTCCTTATTGAAGCAAGACAAAGGAAAGAAAAAGTTGAAGAAAAACCAGACTGTATAGAAGAACTTAAGCAAGAATGCTATGATCATTTTTTAGTTCCAATTGCTAGTTCTTATATTCCCCCATATGAATCCTTTATAAAAGGTGCTATTAAGTTAGCACCTGGTGAAGGAAGAAAAAACAAAGGTGGGTGGAAATATAATCGTTCAGCAGTATTAACTGATTATAATGTGAAACTTGCTTATGATTCAGTAGGATTTGATCCAAAAAATATGAATATCATGGCAGAACTTAAACATGAAAATAAAATGGATCATTTAGGCTTTGAATTAGCTTTCATGGCATTTTTATGCAATGCTGAATACCAAACATTGTTTAATGAAGAATTAGAGCCAAATAGTGAAAGCAATACTAGAATTTCTGTTAAATGGTATAATCTACAAACACAATTTTTAAAGGAACATCTTTTGAGTTTTGTAGATACTTATTATAGAATTTCTATGGAGAAATCAACGCCATTTTACAGAAGTTTAGCAGAGGTCCTAAAGGATTATATTAACTGGGACTTAAAATGTAGATAAATTTTGGAGGTGACTTCATTGAGTGAAAATGTAAAGTGGGGAATGGTAATTGATGTAAGCAAATGTATTGCTTGCCATGCTTGTACTGCTTCCTGTCGTATAGAAAACAAACTTACAACTGAGGAAAACCGTTCATGGGTTACAGAAACGGAAGTTGGAGCTTACCCTAATGTTCATGTTCTAAAGGTAGCTCAATTATGTAATCATTGCGAGAAGACTCCTTGTGTAGAAGCTTGTCCAGTAGCTGCAACAGGTAAAAATGAAGAAGGAATAGTTTTTATAGATAAAGAAAAATGTATTGGATGTTATGCTTGTGTAGAAGCGTGTCCGTATGGCGCTCGTATAAAGGATACAGAAGCTAAAAAAGCAGATAAATGTGATTTCTGCGCTCATCGTTTAGCAAATGGTTTATTGCCTGTATGTGTTAGTACATGTACTACACAGGCAAGATATTTTGGAGATTTAAATGATCCAAATAGCTTAGTAAGCAAACTATTAAAAGAAAAGACATATGAAACATTACTTCCTGAAAAAGAATTAGGACCAAATGTATATTACATTGGTATGGAAGAATACAAGAACTTTGGTAAATAATATAAATATTAGAAATAATAAGCCAAAGAAAAATTAATTTAAGTTGGAAGGGGAGCTACATAAGTAGTCCCTTTTCAACCTTAATACATAAAAAATAATATCAAAATCTTGGAATAGCAGTTGAGAAATAAAATTTAAAATAAAGACAATTAATACCTGGCGTGGTATAATAAATATATTAAAAGGATTATTAAATAAGCTTGTAGATAATATATAAAAAGTATAATATGAAGGTATCCTAGAGGTGGTTAATATGAAAGTAGTAAGAGTAGAAGATGCTGTTGGAATGGTATTAGGACATGATATAACGGAAATAGTACCAGGTGAGTTTAAAGGAGTAGCATTTAAAAAAGGTCACATTATACAGGAGACTGATATTGAAAGACTTCTTAGAATCGGTAAAGAACATATATATATTTTTGAAATAAATGAAAATACATTACATGAAGATGAGGCAGCCATAGCTATAGGCGATTTAATCTGTGG
>CAYMGW010000076.1:0-8737 GCA_964390085.1 uncultured Tissierella sp. | reverse complement strand
ATTTGTATCTTTTCTCCATCCTTAGTTTCACCAAGGATATTCATATCTTTAGAGCCTATCATAAAGTCAACATGAGTAAGAGAGTTATTTACTCCATGAGCTTCTAATTCTTCATCTGTCATTTTTTCTCCATCCTTTATATTAGTAGGATAAGCCTTACCAAAGGCAAAGTGACAGGAAGCATTTTCATCAAATAAAGTATTCATAAATATAATATTAGAATTAGATATTGGAGAGTCGAAAGGCACTAAAGCAACTTCACCTAAATGTTTTGCGCCTTCATCGATATCTAATAAATCAGCCAATGTATCTTGACCTACCTTAGCTTCAAAATCAACAACCTTACCATCTTTAAATGTAAGTTTAAATTCATCAATTAATTTTCCACCATAGTTTAAAGGTTTTGTACTGTATACAACTCCATTTACGCCAGTTTTAAGTGGCATAGAAAATACTTCTTCAGTAGGCATATTTGGTGCAAAATAAGTCTTTTTAGAATCTATAGCTCCACCACCAGCCCAGATATGTCCTTCTGGCAATTCTACAACTAAATCTGTACCATTTGATGACGTATAGTGTAGAGACTTTAATTTCTTGTTATTTAGGAAATCAACTTTATTCTTTAGAGTTGCCATATGATCTTCCCAAGCTTTAATAGGGTCTTCTAAATCCATACGAGTAGCATTAAATATAGCAGCCCATAATTTTTCTACAGCTTCTTCTTCATTTACATCTGGAAAAACTCTTTTTGCCCAAGATTTTGTAGGGATAGATATTACACACCAAGGATTTATATCATTCATGGTATATTTTCTCCATTCCTGTAAAGCTAAAGAAGCAGATTTGTTATTTGCAGCTATTTTCTTAGGGTCAATTTCTTTAAGGAGCTCTGGGTCTTGAGCTGAGATTGAAAGGAAACCTGCTCCTTTTTTAGCATAATCTTCTAGTCCATCAGCTAACCATTTTGGAAAGTTCTCAAACACTTCCATAGGAGCATTTTCAAACTTTAACTTTGTAAGCACCTCATCATTCCAGTTTACATGAATTTCACTAGCACCAAGTTCATAGGCGTTTTTAGCGATAAGTCTTACAAAATAAGCACCTTCAATAGGAGAGTTAACAACTAAAGGTTGCCCTGGTTGGATATTGATACCTACTTTTACACATAATTTTGCATACTCATTTAACATAGTTTCAAAATTTTTCACAGAATCACCTCTTTTATGTAGTTATTTATAGTGTATAGGATATGGGAGAATTTGTAAATATATGCATCAACAATACATAAAAAACTCCCAAAAGGGAGTTTAAATATGAATAGGTTTGTCTATGGCACCATGGGCAGCTTCCATCATAATCTCTGAAAGAGTAGGGTGAGGATGTATTGCCTTTGCAATATCATAAATAGTTCCTTCAATTTGCATAGTAATTACCGCTTCTGAAATCATATCTGTAGCATGGGATGCCATTATATGAGTTCCAAGGACTTCTCCATATTTCTTATCAGCTATGAGCTTTACAAATCCTAAAGTTTCTCCTTCCGCTAAAGCTTTTCCGTTGGCAGCTAATGGGAATTTGCTAACTATAACATCATATCCCTGATTCCTGGCTTCTTCCTCTGTAAGACCTACACTGGCTAATTCGGGGAATGTATAGATACAAGCAGGAACTATGTTATAGTTTATTGTACTCTTTTTACCCATAATGTTTTCTGCAGCCACAACCCCTTCAGCAGAGGCAACATGAGCTAAAGCAAATTTACCATTTAAATCACCAATGGCATAGACTCCATCTACACTGGTTTCCATTTTTTCATTTGTTTCTACAAAGCCTTTGGAGTCAAGTTTTAAATTAAGAGTTTCTATTCCCTTTAGCTGAGCTTTTAATCCTAAGGATACAAGATATTTATCTCCTTTGATTATTTTCTCTTTACCTTTATGCTCAAATAGAACTCCATTTTCAGAGATAGACTTTAATTTTGTATCCGTTAATATACTAATGCCTTCTCTTTTTAGATGTTTTTCCAAGGTCGTTGCCATTTCAGATTCTACAGAAGTTAATATACGGCTAGACCTTTGAATTAAAGTTACCTTAGAGCCTAAGGAATTGAAAAGTGTTGCAAACTCAACTGCGATAACTCCACCGCCGACTACTACTAATTCCTTTGGGATTTCTGAAAGACTTAATGCACCCTTACTATTTATAACCTTTCCAGACTTCACCATATCCTCTAATCCTGGAATTGAAGGGAAGTTTTCTTTAGCACCAGTGGCTATAATAAGGGTTTTGCCCCAGAGAGTTTCTTCATTTACTTTAATTTCATTTTTATTTAGAACAGTACCCATACCCTCATAGAGGTCAATTTTATTCTTTTTAATAAGAGTATATATTCCTGATACCAATTGATTTACAACTTTATCCTTTCTTTTAACAAGAGAATTCCAATCTACTTTTATATTGTTAGTATCAATACCAACAATACCAAATTCTTCTCCTCTTAATATATCCTTATAAAGCTTAGCTGTCTTTAACATTGTTTTAGTAGGTATACAACCCCAATTTAGGCAAACTCCACCTAATTTCTCTTTCTCCACTAATGCTACTTTAGCCCCTAGTTGGGCTGCCTTTATGGCAGACACATACCCTCCAGGGCCTCCACCTAAAACAACAAGATCATATTTATTCATACAATCACCTTTTACCTTTCTATGACTTCATTAGTAATATTTCAGGGTCAGATAATAGTTCGGAAAGTAGATTTAGGAAACGTGCTCCACTAGCACCGTCAATTATTCTATGATCATAGGATAAGGATAAAGGTAGCATATGAGCAATTACTATTTCATCATCTTTAACAATAGGCTTTTTAACAATCTTACCAATACCAAGTATTGCTGATTCTGGGTAATTGATAATTGGGATACCAAACAGTCCTCCAATAGAACCATAATTGGTTACACTAAAACTACTACCCTTTAACTCATGGATTTCCATTTTATTCTCTTTAGCCCTGCTACTTAAATCTTCAATTTCCCTAGCAATTTCTACTATGCTTTTCTTATCAGCATCTCTAAGAACTGGCACCATAAGACCTCTGTCAGTGTCAGTAGCTATACCAATATGGTAGAAATGCTTTAAAATCAATTCGCCTCTTTCCTCATCAAAGGAAGAATTAAATTCAGGATATTGTTTTAATACTGTCACCACTGCCTTAATAATAAATGGTAAATAGGTTAAATTAATATCTTCAGATTTAAACTTATCTTTATACTTATTTCTAAAGTCAACTAGTTTAGAAACATCTATCTCATCCATTGCAGTTGTATGAGGTATTGTAAATCTTGATTTTACCATTTGCTCTGCAATAGTCCTTCTAATCCTTGTAAGTGGAATTCTTTCAATATTTTCGATACTATCATATAGAACTTTTTCTGGCTCAATCTTAGAAGGTTCTACCTGTGGCACTGGCTTAGGTGAATCTTCTTCCTTAGCTTTTAATATATCATCTTTCATTACTCGACCATTTGGACCTGTGCCTTCTATTTTTGTAATATCTACATTTAGCTCCTTAGCCATTTTTCTTGCAACAGGAGTAGCCAATACTTTTTTCTTTTCTGTTGATTCTTTTGTAGTAGATATACCTTCAGTACTTGCTGGAATTACTTCAGAGGAAGCTATTACTTCACCGACAACCCCTGCAGTTTCTTCTTCTACAACTTCTGTTTTTTCATCTATCTCTACAGAATTACCTCCAATATCTATTACAATAAAGACTTGTTCTACTTCAATAGTATCTCCTTCGTCAAACTTCAATTCTAAAACTTTACCTGATTTTGGAGAAGGTATTTCTGTAGTAACCTTATCTGTTTCCACCTCAGCAACAGATTGACCTTCCTCTATATTTTCTCCTTCATGAACTAGCCATTTCATAAGAGTACCTTCTCTTATACCTTCACCTATATCTGGAAATTCAAATTCAAATCTCATTGTATACCTCCTCCATTAAAACTTAACTACGTCTTCAATAGTTTTTGCAATTCTTTCAGGGGATGGGATATAGTGTTTTTCTCCACGCGGTAATGGAAATATAGTGTCAAACCCAGTTACACGAGTTGGAGCAGCTTCTAAATATAAAAAGGCTTTTTCGTTAATAATAGACACAATCTCTGCCCCTACCCCAAATGACTTAGGTGCTTCGTGAACAACTATAGCTCTTCCAGTTTTCTTAACAGATTCAACGAAAGTCTCTCGAGCCATTGGAGCAATAGTTCTAAGATCTATAATCTCAGGGTGAATTCCCTTAGCTTTAACTATTTCACTAGCCTTCTGCACATCCCTTACCATTGCGCCCCAAGTAATAATAGTGACATCTTCACCTTCTTCTACTATTTTCGCCTTTCCAATAGGAAGTACATAGGCCTCTTCTGGTATTTCCTGTTTGAATGCTCTGTATATTCGTTTTGGTTCTAAAAATAGAACCGGATCTGGGTCTCTAATTGCAGCTATAAGAAGTCCCTTTGCATCATAAGGAGTAGAAGGAATAACAACTTTAAGTCCTGGTATATGAGCATAAAGGGCTTCCGTACTTTCAGAGTGATGCTCCAATGCCCTAATACCTCCCCCGTAAGGAGCACGAATTACCATAGGAAGAGTAAATCTACCTCTACTGCGGTTGCGCATCCGAGCAACATGGGATATTATTTGGTTAAAAGCAGGGTAGGAAAATCCCATAAATTGCATTTCAACAACTGGTTTTAGTCCATTAATTGCCATGCCTACTGCAGTACCAACAATTGCAGATTCAGCAAGGGGGGAGTCGAAGGCTCTCATTTCTCCGAACTTCTCCTGTAGTCCAACAGTAGCTCTAAAAACTCCACCTTCAACACCTACGTCTTCGCCATAGACTACTACAGTTGGATCATTTTCCATTTCATTCATCAAAGCTTGATTGACCGCTTGAACTATATTTAATGTGTTAGCCATGTTACTGACCTCCTTCTAAAAAAGCTTTATAGTCTTCTAATTGTTCCTCTAACTGTGGAGGCATTGTTGCATAGTGATATTTAAATATATCTTCAATTAAAGTATCAGAAGTTTTCTCAATTTCTTCGAAAGTAGACATTACGTCAATTTCTAATTCTTTTTTAGTCTTTTCTTCCCATTCTTCCGTTAATATATCTTTATTTAATAAATATTTTTTAAATCTTAATATTGGGTCTTTTTTCCACCATTCTTGCACTTCTTCATCTTTTCTATATAAAGTGGGGTCATCAGAAGTAGTGTGAGCAGCTAGCCGATAGGTAAAGGCTTCTATTAAAGTAGGACCTTCACCATTCCGTGCTCTATTTATAGCTTCCTTTGTAGCAGAGTACATAGCTAAGATATCATTACCGTCTACAACGATGCCTGGCATGCCATAAGCTATAGCCTTTTGAGCCAAAGTTTTACTCATAGTTTGTTGCCTTCTAGGAACTGAGATGGCATATTGATTGTTTTGAATTATAAATATTACGGGAGCCTTAAATACAGCAGCAAAGTTTAGAGCCTCGTGGAAATCTCCATGAGAAGTACCACCATCTCCAACATAAGTTACTACTACATTTTTCTCTCCTTTAATATTGTTAGCCATTCCAATGCCTGCTGCATGCTGAAACTGAGAAGCTATTGGAACTGATACGGGAAGTACCTTTACATCTTCTGGCATATGGCTTCCCCATTCATTGCCATACCAATAGCGATAAATATTCTTTAGAGGAACTCCCCTTACTAACCAAGCACCTAATTCTCTAAAGGCAGGAACTAACCAATCTTCCTTTTCCATAGCATAGGCACTACCTACTTGGGCAGCCTCTTGACCAATATTAGGAGCATAGGTTAGCATCCTTCCTTGCCTTTGATAGGATAATGCTTTTTCATCTATAGTACGTGAATATAACATAGTCTTGTAAAGATATAATAGTTCATCATTTGATAGAGCTGGGAGATCTTCTTCTTTGAGGATTTCACCGTCAACATTTAAAATACTATAATGTCTTTCTTCTAAAGGGTTGTAATCTTCAAATCTCATAAATTTACCTCCTTAAATATATTATATAAACTAATTGATAATCATTATCATTTACATTATATATATTTCCTAAAATTTATATCTTAAACAGGTAGACATGCTAAAAAATAATTTTATTTATAGGAACAAAAAAACTTCCCAATTAGTTTGTTAGACTAATTGAGAAGTTTCCTTTAATTAAGCTTAGCTATGGCTATATAGATTTTCTTGATGTAGACGTTTACCTAAAATTACCACAAGCCAAATAATAGCAACACCAAGAATTGTATGGAAAAGTCCTGCTATATGATTTAATCCATTCATATTATGTTGTAAAACTTGGAAAATACCTCTTGTTGTCATAACACCAATAGTTCCAAGGAGTCCTATATTATAAAGGTAAAACCAAAGATTAAAATATTTGTGTTCTGACAAATTAAATGATTTATTAAGTAATAAAACCATTAATAAAAAGAACATACCAAGGACTAAAGTATGGACATGTAAAAAAGATAGTTGAGTTATACCAGTGAACCCATTAAGCTTGGTAAATTCTCTATAGAATACTCCTAAAACTAGGCCCAAGATTCCGTACATAAATGCAGTATTGAATATTTTTTTCATACTAATCTCCTCCAAATTTTAATTATAATGTGTACGAGTTACTATATACCCCATGAAAATTAATTCTATTCAAATTTATATTCTTTGGGAAATAAGAAAGGAATGAATAGTGTATAATATATGATATTATTAATAAAGGATTTCAAATGGTATAATGAGGGTAAAAATATAACAAAAATATTCGACATAATTCGAGTGGTAAATTATACAGAAACATAGAGATAAATCTCCATGGTATTGAAAAGGAGGGAGTTGGATATGAGGGAAGAATTTTATAGACAAGCAATTCAAAATTCGCCAATAGGATATGCCTACCACAAAATAATATGCGATTCTAAAGGAAAGCCATGTGATTATGAATATATTGAAGTTAACAATGCATTTGAAAAACATACTGGATTAAGAACCGAAGAAATTGTAGGTAAAAAAATAAGCGAAATATTGCCTGAAATATTGGAAAGTGAATTTAATTGGATTGATATTTATGGGAATATTGCCCTAAATGGCGGAGAAGAGGAATATGAGCAATATTCTGAAGCTTTAGGTAAATGGTATAGAATACAGGTTTATTCACCAGAAAAATATTATTTTATGACTAATTTTATAGATATCACAAAAGATATGAGAAATATAGAAGAGAAACAAACAATTATAAATGCAGTAAATGAAATCATATTTGAATTAGATATGGACTATACTTTTAAAAATGTCATAACTTGGGATTATAAGATTTTATTTTTGCCTATAAAAGAGATTATTAATAAGAAAATTTATGATGTTTTACCACAAGGAATGGTAGATTTATTTATTAATGCTTTTAGTAGGGCTCTTTCTTCAAGGGAGAAGCAATCTATTACATATAAGTTTCCTATACAAGGTAATGCAAAATGGTTTGAGGCAAAGATAAGGTATATAGAAATATTTAATAAAGGAAAGTATATAGTCAGTGTAAGTGATATTACAGAACAAAAAAAGGCAGAAGAATTGTTAGAGGAAAGTCGATTAAGATATGAGCAGCTGGCAGATGTTAGCCGTTCTATTGCTTGGGAAGTTGATAAAAATGGATTATATACCTACATTAGTCCTGTTTCTGAAAAGGTATTTGGTTATAAACCAGAGGAAGTCATAGGAAAAATGTTTTTTTATGACCTTTGTATAGAAGAAGATAGAGATGAAATTATGGAGTTTGGATTTTCATTACTTAAACAAAAGGGTATTCTTTCAGACTATGAATATAGAATTAAAGATAAAAATAATAAAATTATTTGGCTATGGAGTAGTGGATTGCCTATTCTAGATAAATTCGGAGAATTACAGGCTTATCGTGGAATAGATATAGATATTACTAATCTTAAGGAAGCTGAAGAAAAAATTAGATATTTGAGTTTTCATGATCAACTAACAGGTCTATATAATCGAAGATTTTTTGAGGAAGAATTAAGAAGGTTAGATACAGAGAGAAATCTTCCTTTAAGTTTAGCAATGGTTGATGTCAATGGGTTAAAGCTTGTTAACGATGCCTTTGGACATAAGGTAGGGGATGAGATGCTCAAAAAAATTGCTGAAACTGTAAAAAAAGAATGTAGGGCTGATGATATCATTGCAAGAATTGGTGGAGATGAATTTGTCATATTGCTACCAAAAACAAATTATTCTGATGCCATAATAATTTTAAATAGAATTCATGAAGCAGTTGGAAAAGAGAAGATAGAAGCTATTAATTTATCTATTTCATACGGTTGCGATACTAAAAAGAAAAAATATGAGAGTATGGAGGATGTTGTAAAAATAGCAGAAACCCACATGTACAAGCTTAAAACATCAGAACGTACAAATTTACGTAGAGAAACAATAAAAGTAATCTTGCAAAGGCTATTCGAAGAAATACCCGTAGAAGAAAAGCATTCAAATCGAGTGAGCGAAATAAGTGTTAGTATTGGTAAAGGATTAGGTTTAAATGAATTAGATTTGAATAAGTTAAAGATGTCTGGAGTTTTACATGATATTGGCAAGATTGCTATTAATAAGGAAATTATTATAAAAACAGAACCTCTAAAAGATGATGAC
>CAYMGW010000075.1:3138-8744 GCA_964390085.1 uncultured Tissierella sp. | reverse complement strand
AATCTTTAAGAAAAAACATAGGGGTAGTTCAGCAGGAAGTATTCCTATTTACAGGGACCATAAGAGACAATATATTATACGGTAATCCTAAAGCTTCTGAAGAAGAAATTATTGAAGCAGCGAAACTTGCCAATATCCACGAATTTATCCAGGGATTGCCTAAGGGTTATGATACTTATATAGGAGAACGTGGGGTTAAGCTATCTGGAGGTCAAAAACAAAGATTATCCATAGCTAGAGTTTTCTTAAAAAATCCTCCTATACTTATATTAGATGAGGCTACTTCAGCCCTAGATAATACTACAGAATATCTAATACAAAAATCCTTAGAAAAGCTATCTAAAGGAAGGACCACCATAGTGGTTGCTCATAGACTATCCACCATAAAGAAAGCTGATGAAATAATGGTGCTTACAGACGAAGGTATCCAAGAAAGAGGTACCCACGAAGAGCTCATGAACACAAAAGGTATATACAGCAGTCTTAATAAACTAACAGTGGCAGCCATATGAGTTATAACTTATTGAAGTAAATATACATTTAAAAACGAAGGAGTTAATGGAACTCCTTCGTTTTTTGATAATTATCATTAATTCTATTTTTTAATAAAGGTGCCAGGCACGTGACAAGTGACAAAGTACTTTAATCTTCATTAATGAAAATTTACTTTTTTAACTTTTCAAAAAGCTTCCCATCTTTATCAATGGAACAAAAGGCTACATATTCACCAGAGGATTTATCATCTTCATCGGACATAAAATATATCTTATTATAATCCAAAAATATATAAATAAAATATGCGGGGTTGTTAATGAGCTTTTTATTTTCACTGCCATTAAATTTAATTTTATATAAAGCTTTGTTATCTTCATTATTACTATAATAAATATATTCATCATCGTAATTAAAAGCAAAAACTGATTTATCAATAACGTCTCTTTTGCTGCCTCCTTGAGGGTCTATGTGGTATAAGTGGTTATTACTTAATGATGTATATAATAAACCATTAGAGGTTAATAGAATTTTTTTAGCTCTTTCTTGTGAAATCCTTTCTTTGGTATTATTTCTTAATGAGTACTTCATAATATAATATTCGTCATTAATATAGTATATGTACTCACCATCACAAGAAATATTATTACCTATTATATTTTCATCCTTTAGTATTTCTTTTGATCTTTTGTTCTTGGAATTAAACGCTACAATTTTATTCTCTTTAATAAAAAAAATATTTCTATCAACTAAAAAAAATCCTTTAATTCCATTCAGAATATTATACTCAATATCACTGCTTTTTTTCTCCCTGTTATTAATATCTAAGAAGCTAGATATCTTATCTGGGAATCCCTCTTTGTATATTTCTTTTTCAGCGAATGATTTTAGATTCACTGTTTTCACATTAAAGCCTAAAGTATTTTTCTCCAAAATGTACATAACTTCATTATTATAACAAGCATAAGGATACTTATTAATATTAGTATTATATTTATTATCAATATTTAAAAAAGGATCTTTCATTAGTCTGTTAGCTTTATTACTTTGCTTATCAATAATATAAGGTATATTTTCTAATGAGATTATGTAATCTGGAGAATCCATAAAATAAGATTCTAAACTTCCATTATAGACTTGATCCATTGTACCATATAGCTTAAAGTTGCTAAATTTTAATACATATACTGAAATAATTATTCCTATGCTAAATAATATATAAATATACTTTTTCACAAATTTGCACTCCTATTCTTTTTATTAGTGAAGACTCTTAAGTTTGAATAATATTTCAATATTAATAAATATATTAAAAGTAGTATTATCATATTTGTAACACATACGAATATAAAGTCTATTAAGGTTAAACTTTTAAAAATCAATGTATTATCAATTGTTCTATCTCCCATAAAATATCCTGTAGCTAATATATTTCCAAGAGGACCGGGTAATTTATATTTCAATTCTCCAACTTTAAAAATAAAATAGGGGATAATTAAAGTGCATAAACTAAAAAAGGCTGCTGGCACACTATGTTTTAGTTTAATGGATAAAAATATAGAAATAAAAACTAACATTATATATCCTACACATCTAAGCATATTAGATATGAAAAATGTCTCTATTAATGATACATTTCTTATTGAAGTTTCAAAAAAACTAATAGTTTGCAATGGATAGTCCCCTGATGGTAATCCGTATTTAATATCATAAAATACATATTCAATGGCTACAAAAGTAACTGTTAGTAATACTGCTATTAATATGGAAATAAGGGACTTTATCACCACAACTTGTCTCATGCCTTTTTTTGATGGGATAATTACCAAGTTTGTCCCTTTTTCATACTCATTAGCAAAAAAAGGAACTATAATAGCTAAAAGTAATAAAACTAATGTGATATCGATGTTTTCCTTTGCTATAAGCTCATTCCAGCCAGTTTTATATAAAAAATATCTATTTTCACTATTTTTTTCTATATATTTAACATCATTTAATACTATTTTAAAAGCTTTTTCTCTTTCTAAAACCTCTTGATATTTCTTTATTTCTATCACAAACTCTTCTTCAGTAATTTTTCCCCTTTCTAGGTTTGATTGCAAATTGTCAGTTAATATTCTTGTATCTTCTAATTTCTTTTTCTCTTCTTGTATATAATTACTTTTTTCATCTGTTAATTTTCCACTTAATGTATTCATATAATGATTGTAGCTGGCCTTATTTCTTTCAATGACTAAATCATTGGTTAAAGGACTTAGAAACAAAAAAATTATTTTAACTATAATAAATGCTAGTATAATAAGAATGGCCTTTTGCTTTATCAATAGCTTATTAAGTTCAAACTTAAACAACATCATTATCAACCATTCCTTTCTTTTTAAGTTCTAAGATTTTTATGTTAAATGAAAAGTTTCTTTTATAGAGTATTTTAATAATAATTAATAAAACTATAATTAATATTATGTTGGTTATTACATGAAGAATTGCTATGGGTATAGGATAATTAAATAAGTTTATCACCTTATATCTTACAAACAAATTTCTATTTATTAATAAAAAGATAGGGTTAAAACTATTCAATAAAATATTTTGCACATTAATGCTAGAAAAAATAAAGATTATTACAGTAATAATTGAAAATAAAAGAGCTGAATATGCTTTTTCAAATAAATTGGAGAAAAACATTATCATCGTAGATACTGTAAAAAAGCCTATAATCTTTAAAAGGTCGCTTAATAAACAATAACATAGTAAATTGATATTTAAAGGTGTAAAAACAAATTCCATTATACTGTATAGTTTTGAAGATGGTCCTTCTAGTTTAAAAGTTATTGAAAAAACTAGTACATCTACTAAAAAGAATATTAAACAAATAATCATAGAATAAATAAAGCTTGCTACTATTTTTGCGTTTGCAACTTTTACCTTCCCTATTCTACTGGTTTTAAGAAGCAAATCCATTTCACATTCTTTTTCTATGGAAAACACTGATGAAAGACCTAAAATAAGAAGCATAAGAATTAGTAATGAAGAAAAATCATAGTTAATGTAATTATAAAATCCTTCCGTATCATAAAAACTCTCTATTTGTCTGTTAGAATAAATAGTTTTTATGTTTTTATTTTTTAAAATTTCATAAGAGTTATTTACCGATTTATAAAAATAAACGTTATCCTCAGCCAGCTTAATATGTTCTTGCATATTTTTACTATAGTTATAACGATAATTCATATCATCGTATAATTTCTTAAATAAGTTCATATCCCCGTAAATATATCCTGTATAGGTAGAGTCATCTTTTACTTCAGTTTCAAAATTTCCACCGTCCACTATTTCAGATAAACTTTTATAATTATCTACAACAAAATTTATATTTTCTTTATTTAGGTTTCCTTTGACTTTTTCATATACAGTCCAATAAGCTCTATTAAATTCAAGCTTACCTACATTGCTTTTTTTGTAATCAAGATTTATTTTAATAGCATTGATTATTATGAAAAATAGTAATGTGATAACTATATGCTTTTTATTCATAATTTTTTTAAGTTCGAACTTAACTAAATTCATCAATTACCACTCTCCCCAAAATAGTACATAAAAACATCCTCTAAATATGGAGTGATATTTTCAGCACTATGTGAAGGTTTAGTATCACTAACAATTCTTAATTTATATCCGCTATCATCCATTACTACATTTGATACACTGAACTTTTCTAGATATTCTTCTATTCTATCTTCAGATACAGTTGCTAACCACACCTTATTTTTCATTTCGTTAATTAATTCCATAGGAGTTTTTTGATGAATTAAATGTCCTTCCTTTAATAAGATAACTTCTTTTGCTATATATTCAATATCTGATACGATATGTGTTGATAATATTACTATCCTATCTTTAGAAAATTTAGAAATAAGATTTCTAAATCTAATCCGTTCTTTAGGATCCAGCCCTGCTGTTGGCTCATCCAGAATCAAAATCTCCGGATTATTTAGCATTGCTTGGGCAATTCCTATACGCTGCCTCATCCCCCCAGAAAAAGATCCAATTTTATTATTTCTTTCCTCCCATAAATTAACTAATTTTAGCAATTCCTCTATTCGTTCTTTCCTTATATTTATAGGAATATCCTTTAACTCACACATATACTCTAAAAATTCATAGGCTTTAAAATTCTTATAAAAAATAGGATATTGAGGTAAATATCCTATTTTTTCAATATAATTCAAACCTAATTTATTTATATCTACATGGTTATACATGACACTTCCATTATCTTCTTTTAATATACCCACTAGGATATTAATAAATGTAGTTTTCCCTGAACCATTAGGTCCTAAAAGTCCATAAACTCCATGGTTAAAAGAAGCAGTAAAATCATTTAAGGCTTTTTTATTCTTATAACTTTTTTCAAGATTATTTACACTTAAAACCATAATCCCCTCCATAGCAAACTTTTACTTAAAATCATATTCATAGATAGTTTGTTTTTCATTATCCCAATAATTTATATAAATCTTTCCTATATGTTCATTTATAGAAATTGAATCCTTATTATTTAAACTGTTATGTATGTAATTACCATTGAATGAAGTTTTTATTTCTTTAACTAATTCTTTAGTGTTTACATTATATACACGTATAATCACTGGATAATTTTCGGTTTTTTCTTCGTCCACCACTAAGAATGTAACTATATAGTTACCACTAGGGGATATAAATGCATTTTGACTCTCCTTGTTATCTTTTAACATATATTCCGTTTTATTCCCGTGAAAATCCAATATATTAACTTTACCACTAGTTGCTGATTTATAACTTACATCTAAATCCGAAATTAACATATTTTTACTTGATAATTGAATTTCAACTTTATTTGCAGGATAACTTACTAGCTTTTTTGTATTTAAATCTATTAATCCAAAACATTGTATGCCTTCAATATCATATCCAGTTTTAGGATATGTAGTGCCTAAAAATAGAACCTTATCTTTAGCTTCATTAAATCCCATATATGTTATATCTGATACATCATAAGGCTTGTCTACAGCTTGTTTAAGTTTTACTATTAGCTCTTTGTTAGAGTAATCAAGATTACTCACATATAAGTAACA
>CAYMGW010000075.1:0-3128 GCA_964390085.1 uncultured Tissierella sp. | reverse complement strand
AAGTAACAATAATCTTTGTCACTTTCAATAAATGCGATTTTAGTAAAGTCATCAGAAATAGTTCCCTGTCTAAACTCTCCTAGAGGAGCTATTTCAGATAAATCAGCATCTTTGATATAATTCAATTCTTTATCATATATCTCAGTTTTATTTTCTGGTTTTAGAATAATTCTACATATTCCATTTTTGGTAGTATAGAACCTTTGTTTCTCTACTTTGCTTATTTCCGTTGTTTTTAGTACTTTATTAACTTTAAAATCATATATAGCCAAGTAATGGGTTCCTTCTTTATCTTTATTATATGCTATATATCCTTGGGTACTATTTTCGTCTTTATTAAAGCTGATATAATCTACTGTAATTGAATTTGCATTTATATATTCTTGAAAACTATCCAAACTTTTTTCTTTATACTCTTCTTTTTGAACATCTTTAACAGGATATTCTTTAACATCTTTCTTACCATATACGATAAATATAACCCCACATACAAAAACAATTATAATGGTAACTATTATAATTAATTTATTTTTCATTATTATCACCTACATAAATTTATTTAATAAATAATAATACTTTCTGTTTTTAATACACTCCTGTTATCAATATTACTCTCACCTATAGGTATGGCTATTATGTAGAGATTGCTTTTCTCTTTATAAAATTCTTTATTTATGGATAGTGGAACCTTTACTATAGTATCTTTTTCTAATATCACATCAATATAATGACTTTCCTTATTAACTGGAACTGTTTTATTATCTAAAAATACCATTAACCTGTATTCTCCTAAATGACCACCATAAAGATCTATACTTAGTTTTTCTGAATTTTTTTCTATTTCCAATTTGCTTTCATTATATTCTTTTTCATCAACTAATATGGATAAAAAAGTGTTCTTATCTAATTTATTTGATTCATTTCCATCCTTATGTTTTCTTGCAAATTTATTTTTAAATTCATCATTCATTTTTACTTTTTTATATTCAACATTTGATTTTTGAGAATTAACATTAGCATCCGCTAGAAATTCCATTTTCCATGGTAATAATTGTGATATTTTCTGATCATGTCCAAAATACTTAAAATTTTCAGTGTTTTGCTTAACTTCTGGATTTAACATTACTATAAAATGTGCTGGAAGAACCTCTCCTTTTTTCCCTGCAACAGGTTTAAAGGATAATGAAAGTTCTTTCTTTTCATTTATACCCATTTTAAAGATTTTCATATTTTCATAATTTCCATTTATATCTGTTTTATACGGTTGAGGGATACCGTTTATAAATATCATAATGCCTAAAGAACACTCTTTTTCCCCATTATCTAATTTATACTTTATTGAGATATCTTCACCAGTATATTTTAATAATCTCTTTTCTGGATCTGGACTTATTACCCCATGGCCATAACTGTAGTCTACATTCATATTTTTTTGTATATTAAATGGGTCTTCATTACTATTTGTACTAACATTTTTGACATCTTTTGAACTACACCCACATAAAAATATAATTTGTATAAGCAATAATACATAACAAATATTTTTTTTCATACTACCTCCTAGAATTGAACAAGTACTTATCTAATTATGGATAAGTACTTGCCCTATTAATTGATTTTAAAAGTCTATAACTGAACCGTAAGTAACATAGGAATAGGTATGTCTTGCTTCATGTGTGGAAAATCCGCTTAATCTCCTTGTAGTGGTCCCATTCTAATAATAACCAGCTTTTGTGTTATTTGGTTTTTCATCACTATCAGAACCAACGTGCGCACCTGTCAAATAATCTTTTATATCCACTCTAGCCATTACCAGGTTTACTGGTTGTCCAATATAAGTCATATAAGCACATTCTTTATAATTACCATATTGCAATTGACCTGCTACCACTCCTGATAATGTTCCATAAGGTGTACTTTTTGATGGAACATATCCTTCCTTAGCAAAAGCTGTTACGCATAAGCACATTACTAATAGTAATGAACTTATTGATGTAATAAATAATTTCTTTTTCATAACCATCATCCTTACAAAATAGTTCTTTTAATGTAAATTATACATTATTTTCTATGTTCGTCAATTAAATATTTAATTATTTTATAATTTTTATTAAAACAATCTTTATGATAACTATTGCAGTAATAAATCAAAAGTTGCTAGTTTCTTAAAAGCAGTGAGAATATCTTATATAATAGAATTCAAATGAATTATGTAAAATTTCATTTTTTAATCTCAGCTGCTTGATTCAGGGTAAAGGAGATTAAAATATAACATCACGTAAAAAATAAATAGGATCATATATAAAATCTGTGCAAGTCAAATCTCATATATGATCCTACTTATATCATCTAGCTTATTCTCCTATTTTTCTTTCAAATATAATTTCAAAATTCTTTGCTCTTCCTTCTAATGTATAATATAAAGGTATAATTTGAACAAGCCTCCATCCTTGCTCAGCATATTTATCAATTATCTCCCTATGATTATCTCCTGTAAAAATTCCACCCATAGAACACTCTACATATTTATACTCATACATATTTACCCCTCCACTTCAAAATTCTTTTATACTTGCTTAAACCAAATCTAATTCCACTCCATTGATCCTCTAGAAGTAAATTTTACAACACTGCCAGTCCTCTTATTATCTAAGCTGTAGTCCACAATATATAGATTTCCTGAGTCTCCAAACCTTTCTATTCCGTAAACTACTCCTCTACTTTTATTTATATAATCATTAATCATTTTTTCATGCTTTCTTGGCTTCCATCTTTTATCATAAAGTTCTATTAATATAATCAATACAATTAAAAATAATATTAATAAATATTGAAGTAACTCCAATTGCTTCTTCCCCTTTCAACCTCATATAATACTAATTACTTATGAATATTTTAACATTAATCACCAATATCTACCATATGAACTTTTCTTTATCTCTAGAATAAGACTTATAAAAATGGCAAAAATCTACTATGAGGTGAATTTCATGTCTAATAGAGAAAGAGGAAACTTTGAAGGTGCAATACATCATGTGTGGCAACGTGGAAATAATAAGGATTATATTTTTGAAGATAATTATATTAAGAAATTTTTCTTAAAGCAGTTAATGGAGTATAATAAAAAA
>CAYMGW010000074.1:5137-8755 GCA_964390085.1 uncultured Tissierella sp. | reverse complement strand
AGATATTGCTTCAATAATTTCGTCCCTATTAGTTACAGGAATTAATTCTAATTTTACCTGTAATTTATCAGCAGCCTCATACAAAAACTTTGAACTTGCTCCAAATGGTGTAGTTAATGGATTATATAGTATCAATACATTTTCAGTATCTGGTACTATTCTTTTTAAGAACTCTAATCTTTTTCCAGATAATTGAACATAATGACTATCAACTCCCGTTATATTACAGCCTGGAGAAATATTATCTTGTACAAATCCTAATTCAACAGTACAGCCAACACCTATAAATACTATAGGAATGTTTTTATCATCTGCAAACTTTTTTCCAGCAGAAGTCTCAAAGGTTCCTGTGGTTATAATAACATCTACATCTTCTTTTGCTAATTCTTGGGCTAAAGAATCTATCTTATCCTTATCCCCTTTAGCATTTTTTACAATAACTTCTAAATCTTCCTCCTTATATCCGTAATTATATAGACCTTCTATCATTGCGTTAACTTTACTTAACCTATTATCACTAGCAGTAATAACTCCAATTCTATATTTTTCATTTGTATTTTGATTAACATATTTAGGGGATTTTTGTTCCATATATATTATAAGGAATATAATTAATATCAATAAGGAAACAGCGATTAGTCTTTTTTTCATATTTTCCTCCCATTACCTCTGCCTAATTTAACACATGATGAGCAAATTTCTATAGTTTCACTAGCTGTAATTATTTGCTTACATATGCGACATTTTTGTTTAGTTCCAGTAGCAAGTATACTTGGTTTTGTAGAAGAAAAGTCTTTTAGACTTTTAGACTTTAATTCTAGAGCTTTATGGTAACAAACTTCAACACATAATCCACAGCCACTACAGGCATCATTTAATAATAGTAAATCTAGCTTGTCCCCTTCTTCTCTGTATCTTAATGCTCCCATTGGACAAAGTGTTACACAAGCTTTACAAAAATTACATACTCCTACTAATGAAGGTTCTAAATAATCAACTATCTGAACATCTACCAGTTTGTCATCTTTTATATTACCAAAGACATTAGCTAATATTGGATGCTTTCGAACTGTTGGATTTGCAGCAATAGCTCTCGATTTTTTATCTTCTTCCTCAGACCCTAAAACATATTTGATGGCAGCATTAGGAAGCTTTTTAGCTGATTTGAAAATTGAAAACAAAAATTCCCTTCTCTCGTCATCAATTTCTTCATCCCTAGATATTTTATTTTTCTTGATTTTTGGTGCTTTGTCCACATTTTTTATAGAACCACCTGACAAATTTAAATCTTTCTCTATACTTTTAATCTTTTCAATATTGTTTAAATAAGAGGTAATGCCTTCCTTCACTATACATTCTCCACATTTTTCTTCAGAAAAAACTATATTTATTTCAAAGGGTAGAATATCTACTCCCAATAAGAATTCCAATGTCAAACTTCCCAGACAAGGTACCTTAAAAGCAGTATTTGAAACCTCATCATTTTTCTTACATGTTAACACTACTGTATTATTTGCTTTTCCTCTTTCTTCTATATATCTATACAAATTTAACTCCGTTGGCTCTTGAATAGCTATAGCTCCAGTAGGACATACCGCTGCACAAAGACCACATTGAATACAGTTATTATTTAAGTTAATCCCCGATTTTTCAATATCTATTCCATCTACTGGACAGGAATCTATACATTTACTGCATTTGCTTAAAGGTGAACGTAATTTTGAACAACGTTTTTGATTTAAAAGTATTGATCCCATTCTAGAAGTAGCAGTTTCTATTATTTTCTCAAATTTTAGCATTTTCATCTCTCCATATTATTCATGAGTAATCATATAGTAATTTAAAAAAACTTCTTTATCTATGATAGTATGGTATGTAATTAACTTTGTCAATAAACTAATTAATGGGTTATTGGTTATAAGAACAAGGTACTAAAATTTTAGTACCTTGTTCTTGCATTACTATGCTTTTTTATCAGTTAAATCTACTTCTATATCTTCAGATACTTTGTTTGCATGATTTTTGAATTCTCCTATGGCTTTTCCAAAGGCCTTTCCTATTTCAGGAAGTTTTCCTGGCCCAAATACTACTAATGCAATACCTAGAATTAAAATTAATTCTGGAGCACCTATCTTACCAAACATTTACATTCCTCCTTCCCTACTCAAACAACCACTAAAACCTAATCTATTTGCCTCCTTGGTATCGTTCCTCTGGCTCACCATCTTTTAAAGCTTTGTCTAGTCCGATATAAGTAACGCTAAGATCTAATTTTAGCTCTTCTTTTAATCCCTTAGTCTTATTTTCTGCAATCATTTTACTAACTTCAGACTCTGGGTCATTTAAATCTCCAAAAAACCTAGCATGTGATATACAAGTGCTTACACAAGCAGGTAATAATCCTGCTTCTACTCTTTGTATACAGAAAGTACATTTTCCGGCTTTCTTAGTTTCATTGTTCATATATCTAGCATCATAAGGACATGCTTCAACACAAGCTCCACATCCTATACATTTCTCTTCATCTACTACAACTATGCCACCTTCAACTGTAAAAGTTGCATTTACAGGACATGCCTTAATACAAGGTGCATCTACACAATGATTGCATAGTTTTGGAAGTTTTACTCTTGCAACTTGAGGATATTCTCCTGCGTCCCACTCTTCAACCCAAGTATTGAAGCATCCATCTGGAACACCATTTTCCATTTTACAACTAACAGTACAAGCATGGCACCCAACACAACGCTCTAAGTCTATAACCATTCCATATCTTTTCATCCTAAATCACCTCTTTAAATTTATTGGCTTTCTTCCATCAAATATTCTAAATCTAAATCTATCCATCTAGCAGAAATATTACTTAAATAGGAGTATAAACCTTCCCCTTTTTCCTTAGTTAAATTAGCATAATCTCCAATCCATTTAGATAGATGTTCTACAATAAAATCCCTTTGTAATTTTCTCCATTTATTAGCTTTTTCTATCAATTCACTTTCCAAAGCCAAAACCTCGAAATTAACTAAATATGTTAAAAAAGCTAATTCAAATGCAATATGGTCAGGATAATGATTGTCTCTAAGTGGTTGGAAGGCATTAAGCTTTTCTACTTTAAAATCTACTACCTCATAACATGCTTTTACATGAAAGGTATCTTGGCTATCTAATTTACCATAGGATATTTTATCATTTTTTACCTTTCTGTTCCTAATTGCAGATTCATGAGGTGGAACAAATAGTTCTGAAGTAGGTACAAAAAACCTATCATAATATTCTTGGGTAAAGTAATCTAAATCCTTTTCCTGAAGAAAATCTATTTTCTCATGAGTTAATTCACCAAAATCTTGAAAATTATCCTTTATTAAGGTTAATAATTCTTCTGAAGGAGTATTTAAAAAGGAAAATGATAGAAATTCATATAGCTCCAATCTTTTTTTTGCTATAAAAATAGTTTCTTGTATCATTGTTTCACTCCTATCTATGCCTTTTCTACCTTATAAGCTCCACCATTTCTACCTGGACCTCCAGTTGAAGATTCAGAAATACCAAAGAATCCATCTACTTTTGGATCTATTAGATTCATTAGATGTACTCCCGTACCCATAGCCTCATTACCTT